>JAGNOM010000104.1 GCA_017990155.1 Propionivibrio sp.
CGTAGCCCGACTGCATGTAGAGCGTGACGAGCACGCCGCCGAGCGAAGAGCAGAAGCCGCTGAGCACATAGACCATGATCTTCGTGCGCCCGACCGGCAGCCCCATCAGCATCGCCGAACGTTCGTTGCCGCCGATCGCGTACACCGTCCGCCCGAAACGCGTGAAGTGCGCGACGTAGATCCCGATCAGCAGAATGACCACGGCAATCAGGGCGCCCGTCGAGATGAAGGTCTCCTCGCCAAGCGACATCCGATACTCGGAGAGTGCGGTAAAGCTTGGCTCGGTGATCGAGATCGAATCGATGCTGATCACATAGCACAGGCCACGGGCGAGGAACATGCCACCGAGCGTCACGATAAACGGCTGCAACTTGAAAATCTGGATCAGGATGCCCATGAACAGTCCGAGCAGACAGCCAACTGCAAGAACAAGCGGGAGAATCTGCCAAAAGTTCCAGTGATACTGCTGCGCCAGTGTGGCCGAGATCATCGTCGTCAGGGCGACGATCGAACCAACCGAAAGGTCGATCCCGCCGGAGATGATGACGAAGGTCATCCCGACCGCGACGACAAGCAAAAAGCCGTTGTCGATCAATAGGTTGATGAACACCTGCGGCGACAGGAAGGCATCGTAGCTGACAGCGCCAAAGCCGTACAACAGCGCAAAGAGCGATGAGGTAATGATCAGCGGCAGGCTGCGCGGATTGACCAAGCTTGCGAAGTTCATGCCTGGCCCTCCACTTGAGTCCGACGCTGGAAGAGCATTTTGCGCAAGGCCTCCGACTGGATCAGACAGACGACGAACACGACAATCGCCTTGACCACGAGGTTGATTTCCGGCGGCACGCCCAGCGAATAAATCGCATACGAGAGCGTTTGCAGAATCAGCGCGCCGATCAGCGTCCCCACCAGGCTGAACCGTCCGCCATCAAGCAGCGTCCCCCCCAGGGCGACGGCCAGAATGGCGTCGAGTTCCATCATCAGTCCGGCGTTGTTGCCGTCCGCGCTTTTCACGTTGGACGCGATGATCACACCGGCAACGGCGGCCGTCACGCCGCAGAAACCATACACCCAGAAAATCAGGGCGCGTGCACTGATACCCGAGAAACGGGCCGCAGTCGGATTCAATCCAACCGCCTGGATGAACAGGCCCAATGCCGTCTTGTGCACCAACAGCAGCAATACAGCCGCCACGACTGCGACTAGGTAGATCGCAAACGGAATACCGAGGAAAAAACCATTGCCGAAGAAGAAGAACGGCTCGTAGTAGATCGTGACGATCTGTCCGCCGGTGATCAGTTGTGCAATACCACGCCCCGCCACCATCAGGATCAGTGTGGCGATGATCGGCTGCATCCCGATCCCTGCGACCAGAAAGCCATTCCACAACCCGCACAGCAAACCCGCGCCCAGCGCCGCGAAAATTGCCAGCGCCATCGGCGTTTGCGACACGTAGGTTTGCACGCCATCCTTGATTTCGAGCGAACCGCCGATCAAGGCTGCGGCAATCGCACCGCTGATCGCCACCGTGGCACCGACCGAAATGTCGATACCGCGCGTAGCGATCACCAGCGTCATGCCCATCGCAATCAGCATCACCGGCGCGGCGCGGTTAAAAATATCGACGACGCTCCCGTACAAACCGCCATTGACGATGCGGATGGAGAAGAAATCCGGGTTGAACCAGAAGTTCACCATCACCAGCAGGAACAGCGCAACGAGCGGCCAGAACAACCGACTCTTGGTAAGACCCTGAATACTCATGACTCAACTCCGGCAATCATGCGAAATACTTTTTGTTCATCGGCCTCGTCGCCCGAAATCTCGCCGATCTTCTGGCGATCGCGAAGCACCGCAATCGTGTCGCTGACGCGCAACACTTCGGGCATTTCCGACGAAATGAAGAGAATGGCCAGCCCTTTTCGGCACTGTTCCTTGACGAGATCCATGATCTCCAGCTTGGCCGCGACGTCGATGCCGCGCGTCGGCTCGTCGAGGATCAGCATCTTCGGTTCGGTGGCGATCCAGCGTGCCAGCATTGCCTTTTGCTGATTGCCGCCAGAAAGCTGGCTGATCGGGCTTTCGGCATCTGAAACCTTGATGCCAAGTTGCTTGATGTACTCGTCAGCAATGGCGCTCTGTCGTTTCTTGCTCAGATAGCGGAACATCCCTCGCTTGGCCTGCAAGGCGAGAATGATGTTCTCGCGGATCGACAGATCGGCAACGATGCCCTCCGTCTTGCGATCCTCGGGGCAAAAACCGAGCCCGCTCATCATTGCCTTGTGCGGCGTTCCGATCCGGGCCGGGCTTCCCTCGATACTCAGCGTCCCGGTATCGGACGGATCGATGCCAAACAGCATGCGCGCCGTTTCCGTGCGCCCCGAGCCAAGCAGACCGCCCAACCCGAGAACCTTTCCGCTACGCATCTCCAGATCCAGCGGACGCATGGCACCTGCGCGCCCCAATCCCTTGGCGGAGAGGAAAGCCTGATGCGTCGCCGAATCCTTTGCAGCCGATCCGCCCTGGCGCGCATAGGCGTTCTCGTCGATCTCCCGGCCCACCATCTTGTTGATCAATTGCAGGCGAGGCAGATCGGCGGCCATGTACTCGCCTTCCAGTTCGCCGTTGCGCAGAACCGTGATGCGGTCAGAGATCGCATACGTTTGATCCAGGAAATGGGTCACGAAGAGAATGGCAATGCCCTTGGCCTTGAGTTGTCGCAGGGCTTCAAACAGGCGACCGACTTCGTCTTCATCGAGACTGGACGTCGGCTCGTCGAGAATCAGGACTTGCGCCTCGGTGCTCAAGGCACGGGCGATGGCGACCATCTGCTGAACGGCCACCGGATAACTCGACAACGGGAGCGTCACATCGGCCGTAATATTCAGCGCTTTAAGCGCGGTACGTGCGCGCTCATGCATCTGTGGCCAGTCAATGACCGGTCCGCGCATGGGAAATCGACCGATGTAGATGTTTTCCGCCACCGAGAGATTCGGGCAGAGATTGACTTCCTGATAAACCGTACTGATGCCGAGGTCCTGTGCTTCAAGCACGGACGCGGCCTGAATCTTCTTGCCGCCGAGGCGAATTTCACCGCCATCGGGTGTTTCAACGCCCGTCAGGACCTTGATCAGGGTCGACTTCCCTGCCCCATTTTGCCCCATCAAGGCATGCACTTCACCGGGAAAGAGTCGGATTCCGACATTCTTGAGCGCAACGACACCCGGAAACCGCTTGTGGATGCCCTGCATCTCGAGGATTGGCTCCTGCGCCATGGTGATTGACTCCTCTTTGTTCTATTTGTACTGGATACACTGTACTGGACATGACACGGGCAAGACAACGACGCTGTGGCGACGCGGTCTTGCCCGGCCGAATGATCAGTTCTCAAGGTCAGTTGCGACGGGGAAAACCAACGCCGCCACCGACCCGAAACGCTGCGATGCTCAGTACTTGCGGTTCGGGAATTCCTTGGCCGCCGTTTCCATCGGGAACACGCTTTCCTTGGTCTTGACCCACTTCGGCTGTTCCTTGCCTTCGAGAACTTCCTTGACGACGGTCATCAATTGCGGACCGAGCTGCGGGTTGCACTCAACCGAAACATTGAGCTTGCCGGCCATCATGGCTTCGAACGCACCCTTCACGGCGTCGATCGAAACGATGATGATGTCGCTGCCCGGCTTCATACCGGCGGCTTCGATCGCCTGAATGGCACCAATCGCCATGTCGTCGTTGTGCGCGTAGAGAACCTGGATATTCTTGTCGGTCTTGAGGAAGGCTTCCATGACTTCCTTACCCTTTGCGCGGGTGAAGTCACCGGTCTGCGAGCGGGTGATCTTGAAGCGCGGATCAGTCTTGATCACCTCTTCAAAGCCCTTCTTACGGTCGATGGCCGGTGCCGAACCAACGGTCCCCTGCAGTTCCACGATGTTCACATCGCCTGGCTTCTTGTAGTTATCAAGCAACCACTGCGCCGCCTTTTGACCTTCTTCTGCGAAGTCGGAACCGATCATCGTGACGTAGAGCGACGGATCCTTGGTATCGATGTTGCGGTCAGTCAGGATGACCGGGATCTTGGCGGACTTGGCTTCCTTGAGAACGGTATCCCAGCCCGTCGTCACCACGGGGGCAAAGGCGATGACATCGACTTTTTGCGCGATATAGCTACGAATGGCCTTGATCTGGTTCTCCTGCTTCTGTTGCGCATCGGAGAATTTCAGTTCGATACCCGCTTCCTTGGCCGCTTCCTTGATTGAGACGGTGTTGGCCGTACGCCATTCGCTTTCGGCGCCGACTTGGGCGAAGCCCAGTGTGATTTTCTTGTCGGCAGCAAACGTCGGCATCGCAACTGTACCGGCGATAACGCCAACGACCAGGGCGGACAGCAGATTTCTTCTTGATTTCAGCATTGTTGTATCTCCTATTCGATAACAGAACCGGCCAAGAATTGGCGGCCCCAAGTCACCTCCCCGAGGAGGACATTCCTGACGCGAGCCGCTGACCAATCCCAGATATCGGCCACACGACCCCAGTCAGGCAATTGCACTGTTCAGACCAACCGCACCCAGCGCCCCCACACACAAAACAATAGCTGGATATCAGAAGAGTCCGCACCAGTCCTGCAACAGCAACCCCGGCCACCCCCTGCTTGATGCTGCTTACGGATGAATCAGAGATCACTGCTTGAAACAACGTTACGAGTATAGTTACTTTTCGTCAACTATTTTAGTTTGTTTCTTCGAAAACGAGCTTTGCATTTTTCAGGCCAAATACTTTACATGGACATTTCACAGGCGGCAGTCGAAAAATGCAAATAGCAAGATTGTCACCCCGCGTCACACAACCTGAAACAAAAAACCTGCGCCGCGAGACATTGAGTCACGCACAAAGTTAAAAATATTTATCGTTTTATATCAGCACGTTGAAACAAACAAAGCAGCGACATCACCATTCAAGCCGGTCTCACAGCAGGTGCCGATCAAACCTCTTGCGTTCAGCCCACGGAATTCATCATAGTCCTACCGCCCCCTGCCCGTAAGGAAGCGTCTGCCTTACATATGGATTGTTAGGCTACGTTGAAATCGATTCTTCTGGTTTTTTGGTTACTAATGTATATAAGCATTTGTTGCGAATATCCTTAAGCATCTCCCGAAAATAGGGCTTCTCCGGCACAAGCCAAGTTCACTCAGCCGCCTCGTTGACGCTCCACACGTACCGCGTCAGCATGCCTTTCAATCAGGGACTATCCAGCTAGAATCGCTCCACACACAAAAACTCGGCAAAGCAGTCGCGTCGCAATAGTGCTTTAACTCGCTGATTTATAGGTATTGTTGCAATTTCACAAGCCCCATGAAGGCCATTTGCGCAACCGAACATACCCCTCTCTCGTCGTCCGCATCGCAAGGCCGAAAGCGCATCGAATCGGACCGAAATACGAACGTTCCGCGCTCACCGGTCCAATCCACACTTCGAGGCAGAACAACGATTAAAGTTCGTATATATCAGCTTTTTTAGTTTGTTTTGATATAATCAGCACGTTACGTTCTGCCGACCGGTGATGTTGGCGCCGGCATTTCCCCAAACTCGACGTCAAATAAGGACCCAAGATGTTTGACCCAACTGATCATCCGCATCGTCGCCTGAATCCGCTGACCGGCAACTGGGTTCTGGTATCGCCGCATCGTGCCAAGCGCCCGTGGCAGGGTCAGCAGGAAACGCCTGATCGCTCGATCCGGCCGGCGCACGACCCGGAGTGCTACCTTTGCACCGGGAACAAGCGCGTCACCGGCGAGCAGAATCCGGACTACACGGGGACTTTTGTCTTCACCAACGACTTCGCCGCGCTGACTGTCGACGCGCCGGATGCGCCGGGAACCGGCAATCCGCTATTCCAGAACGGTACGGCGCGCGGTACCAGCCGGGTCGTCTGCTTCTCGCCGGATCACAGCAAGAGTCTTCCCGAAATGACGCTCCCGGCAATCGAACAGGTGGTCGATACCTGGTGCGAGCAGACCACCGATCTGGGCGCCAACTACCCCTGGGTGCAGGTCTTCGAGAACAAGGGCGCGATGATGGGCTGCTCGATGCCGCATCCGCATGGCCAGATCTGGGCCAACAGCTTCCTGCCCAACGAAGCGACCACTGAAGACGAGCATCAGCGCGCTTACTTCGACGCGCACGGCCGCCAACTGCTGCGCGACTACGCGACGCAGGAAGCCGGCGCTGAGCGCGTCGTCGTTGAAACGGCGCACTGGCTCGGCGTCGTCCCGTACTGGGCGGCATGGCCGTTCGAAACCTTGCTGATGCCAAAGGCGCGCGTCGCACGGCTGCCCGACCTTAGCGACGAACAACGCAAGGATCTGGCGCTCGCGCTGAAGAAGCTGACGAGTCGTTACGACAACCTGTTCACGTGTTCCTTCCCCTACTCGATGGGTTGGCACGGCGCGCCGTTTGCCGAAGGTAATCAGGAACACTGGCAGCTGCACGCACACTTCTACCCGCCCCTGCTGCGCTCGGCGACGGTACGCAAGTTCATGGTCGGTTACGAGATGCTCGCCGAGTCGCAACGCGACCTGACGCCGGAACAAGCCGCTGATCGCCTGCGCGCGGTGAGCGACGTGCACTTCAACGAAACCTGAGACGGAAACTTCCATGCTTCCACTGCAAAAGACCAAACAGACCTTCATCTCCGCATTTTCCGTCCAGCCGACGCTCTCGGTCCAGGCACCGGGCCGGGTCAACCTGATCGGCGAACATACCGACTACAACGACGGCTTCGTCCTGCCGTGCGCGATCGACTATCACACCGTGATCACTGGTTCGCGGCGGAATGATGACAAGGTTCGCGTCATCGCTGTCGACTACGACGGTGAAGAGGACGAGTTCTCGCTCGATAAGCCGATCCAGCCGCGCAAGAATCTGCTCTGGGCGAACTACGTGCGCGGCGTCACGAAGTATCTGATCGAAGCAGGATGTCAGCTGGGTGGCGCCAACCTCGTCATCAGCGGCAACGTCCCGCAAGGTGCCGGACTGAGTTCATCGGCCTCGCTTGAAGTGGCGACGGGGCAGTTCTTCAAGTCGCTGTTCGACCTCTCGATCAGCCCGACCGAAATCGCCCGGATCGGCCAGCGCGCCGAAAACCTGTTCGTCGGCTGCAACTGCGGCATCATGGATCAGCTGATCTCGGCGCAGGGCAAGGCCGGTCACGCGTTGCTGATCGATTGCCGGAGCCTTGAAACCCAAGCTTTCTCGATGCCGGCCGACCTCGAAGTCGTGATCATCAACTCGAACGTCAAGCGCGGCCTGGTCGGCAGCGAGTACAACACGCGCCGCGAGCAGTGCGAGGAAGCGGCACGCTTCTTCGGTGTCAAGGCCTTGCGCGACGTCGATCTGGCGACTTTTGAAGTGAAAAGCGCCGGCCTCGACCCGATCGTCGCGCGTCGGGCGCGTCATATCATTACCGATAGCCAGCGCGCGATCGATCTGGCCGCCACGTTGAACGCAGGTGATCTCGCTAAGATCGGACAGCTGATGGCTGACTCGCACGCCTCGATGCGCGATGACTTTGAAATCACCGTACCGCCAGTCGATGCGCTGGTGCGTATCGTCAAGGAAGCCATCGGCGATGCCGGCGGCGTGCGCATGACGGGCGGCGGCTTCGGCGGCTGCGTCGTGGCGCTGGTACCGCATGATCTCGTCGACAAGGTCCGCCAGGCAGTGACGGCGCAATACAAGGTGGAAAGCGGACTCGAAGCGTCGATCTACGTCTGCCACGCTTCGCCGGGCGCGGGACTCTGCGACTGATCGTCAAACGTTCGGGGCGCCCATCAGGCGCCCCGAACCTTATTCCAGAGAAGGCAACAACAGCGTCCTAGACGCTTGACCAGGCGGCCAGAAACTCGTGCCAGTGCGGCTTGTCCAGCCGCTCCAGCTCGCTCCGCACGAAGCTGATTTCGCCGTCGTATTCGTCACGGGCAAGTTCGCCGCGCATCAGCCGGAAGCGCAGCGAAACGAGATAGGTGTTCATCACGTCGGTTTCGCAATAGTCGCGAATTCCGGCAATCTCACCGTTTTGCCATGCTTCCCAGACCTTGCTTCCATCCATGCCGAGCTTGCCCGGGAAGCCCATCAGCTTGGCAAGATCATCGAGCGGCGCGTTGGCGCGCGGCTGGTACATCGCGAGCAGATCCATCAGATCGAGATGGCGCGTGTGGTAACGGCTGATGTAGTTGTTCCACTTGAAATCGCGGCTGTCGGCGTAGTCGCCGTCGCCTAGATCCCAGTAGCGCGGCGCGACGATGCCGTGAATCAGGCCGCGGTAGTGCAAGACTGGCAGATCGAAGCCACCGCCGTTCCAGGAAACGACTTGCGGCGTGAATTTCTCGATGCCGTCGAAGAAGCGCTGGATGATCTCGGCTTCGCTCTGCTCCGGCTCGGCTAGCGACCAGACGCGCAAATCCTTGCCAGCGCGCAGCGCGCAGGAAATCACGGCGACACGCTGAAGGTGGTGCGG
>JAGNOM010000411.1 GCA_017990155.1 Propionivibrio sp.
TTCATCGCCGAATGCAACATCGGCGGCGAGTTCATGGCGCCCGAGAAGATTGAGCGCCTGAAGAAGATCGCCGGCGAGACCTGGCTGCGCCACTTCGACGACCGCCTCGGGCTGTCGCATGGCGAGTTGACCTTCTACGAAACGATTCCGCACGCGGAAACCCCCGCCGTCGAACGACTACTCGATGACAAGATTTCGCACATCGTGCCACGGACCGATATGACCGCGTTCGATCCGAAGTACGGCTTCCGGATGAAGGTGCCGGAGCATCTCTACAACTTCGGCGAGCTCTACAACCTCTCGGTCGAACGCGGCACCTTGACCGAAGAAGAGCGCTTCAAGGTCAACGAGCACATCATCCAGACGATCGTGATGCTCGAGAACATGCCCTTCCCGAAGAACATGCGACGCGTCCCGGAATATGCCGGCGAGCACCACGAAACACTCCTCGGCGGCGGCTACCCACGCAAGAAGACGCCGGACCAGCTCTCGATTCCCTCACGGATCATGGCCATCGCCGACATTTTCGAGGCGCTGACCGCGACCGATCGGCCCTACAAGGCGACCAAGACGCTGTCGGAGTGCGTGCGGATTCTTGCCGCCTACAAGAACGGGGGACATATCGACGCCGAGTTGTTCGATCTTTTCCTGACGACCGGCGTCTATCGGCGTTACGCCGAACACTATCTCAAGCCCGAACAAATCGACGCCGTCGACATAGCGGAGTTCATCACCGCCAAACCCGCAATGGCCTGAACGCCGGATGGTCCGATGGTCGATCAACATGAAAGGAGCAAACGCATGCGAAACCTGATCCTGGCCTTCGGGCTCCTGTGGTGTTTTTCGGCACAGGCCGACGAACCGCCCATCGGCTACGTCAAGAACGTGGCCGGAGACGCATCGGTCAGCACGGCCGGGCAAACCGTGAAGGCTGAAACCGGGACGCCGGTGCTGCTAGGCAGCGTGTTACGCACCGGGCAGAACGGCAGCATGGGCGTAACCTTCAAGGATGAAACGGTCATGTCCTTCGGCCCCGATACCGAGCTTTCGGTCGACGAGTATCTTTACGCACCCGCACAGGACAAGCTCAAGCTTGGCAGCACGCTGAGCAAGGGCAGCCTGAACTACATCTCGGGCGTCATCGCCAAGCTGAAGCCGGAAGCCGTATCGGTGAAGACGCCGTCAGGCACCATCGGTATTCGCGGAACCCAGTTCGTTGTCAAAGTCGAGAGCGAGGAATAGCCCATGAAGCCCATTTCCGGAATTGCCGTGCTTGCGGTTTCTGCCACGCTTGCGATCGGTGGCTTGAGCGGTTGTGCCAGCCAACCAAAATCCTACGTCGTTCTGCTCGAAAGCCCGGATGGCACAACCGGCAAGGTCGTCGTCACAGGCAACAAGGGAGAACAGATGATCGCCAAGGCGCGCTTTGCGGCGCCGATGGACGGCAGCCAGCCCCCGGCAGCGGTCGACGAAACCGTCTTCAAGAAGGATTTCAGTGCTGCCATGGCGGCGCGTCCGGCTTTGCCTGAACACTTCCTGCTCTATTTTGAATCGGGCGGCACGCTGTTGACGCAGCAGTCGATGGCGGCGCTGGACAAGATCATCGAAGTTGCGAAACAACGTCCGGCGGTGGACATGTCGATCATCGGTCATACCGACACGCCCGGCACGGCCGAGCTCAACGAGTCGCTGGCGCATCAACGGGCCGTCGCCGTCGCCGATCTGCTCAAGCAGAAAGGGCTGACCGCGCACGCCCTGTCCGTCGAGTCGCACGGCGAGCGCAACCTGCTCGTCCGGACCCCCGACGAAACCGCCGAACCGCGCAACCGGCGCGTCGAAGTCTCCATCCGCTAGGTGCAGCCGGCGCACGCACGGCGCACACACCATGAATCGGCTGCTACGGGGCCTGGCGCGCTTCCTCCCCTTCCTCGTCCCGCTCATCGCTGCGGCACTCGGCCTCACGCTGCTGCTTGCCGATCCGCTGGCCCTGCAAGTACTCCGCAACAGCCTTTTCGATCAATACCAACGCTGGCATCCGCGGGACGAGGTGAGTGCCCCGGTACGCATCATCGATATCGACGAGGCCAGCCTGGCGCGCCTTGGCCAATGGCCCTGGCCGAGAACGCGACTCGCCGATCTGGTCGATCGCTTGCACGACGCCGGAGCAGCTGCTATCGCTTTCGACATGGTCTTCGCCGAGGCCGACCGCACCTCACCGACGGCCATCGCCGATCTGTGGTCGCTCAAGGGCGATCTGCGCAGCGCGCTTGAGCAACTGCCCGATCACGACCGGGTGTTTGCGCAGAGCATCGGACGAGCACCGGTCATCCTCGGCTTCGCACTGGATCGCGCTGCGATTCGCGATGGCACACCGGCCCCGGCACGCCCGTATCGCCACATCCACGTCGGGCAGCCATCCAATCGCTGGCTGAATGACTTTTCCGCCCTCACCAGCGCCTTGCCGCTGCTGGAGGAGGCCGCAATGGGAAGCGGCGCGCTGACCTTCGTTCCGGACAGCGACGGCGTGGTCCGCCGCGTGCCGCTCGTGCTCGCGCTGAACGGCCAACCGGTATCGACGCTGGTGACCGAGCTGCTGCGCGTCGGACAAGGCGAGAAGAACATCGTGCTGAAGGCGGCTGAAGAAGAGAACACCGGCCTCGCTGAAGTGCGCATCGGCGGCCTCACCACTCCGGTCACCGCGCGGGGCGAAATGTGGGTGCATTACTCGACGCCGCGAGCAACTCGCGGTGAGCACGATGCGCACGATGAGCGCTACCTTCCGGCCTGGAAAGTCCTCGCCGGCGAGGTTCCC
>JAGNOM010000105.1 GCA_017990155.1 Propionivibrio sp.
ACGGAAGCGTTCCAGGAATCACAAGGCGTCACGGTTGACGGGCTGATTACGGCCACGGTGCTGATGAATCTGCGCCGCGCCGTCAACGGTGCCGGTGCTTCCGCGAAGGAGACGGTGCGTATCCTGAACTGGTCCGACTACATCGAACCGAGCGTGCTCCAGGACTTCGAGAAGGAATACAACATCCGCGTCATCTATGACATTTTCGCCAGCAACGAGGACCTGCAAACGCGGCTGGGTGCCGGCGGTGCAGCGTACGACGTGGTGTTTCCGACCGCCAACGCGGTTCCGGCGATGGCTGCCAAGGGCTTGCTGAGCAAGCTGGATAAAGCCAGCCTGAAGAACGTAAACAATATCGACCCGCGGGTCGATGCCACCTTGCGTGCGTGGGACAAGGAAGGCGCCTACAGCCTGCCCTACATGTGGTACACGGTCGGCATCGCCTGGAATCCGAAGCTCACCGCGCGCGCTTTCCCCGGGCAGCCGATGGATTCCTTGACCAACGTCTTCGACCCGGCGATCGCCAAACGCTTTCAATCTTGCGGTGTCGGCGTCGTGGACTCGGCGTCCGACGTCGTTCCTCTGGCCGCGATGGCCGGTGGTCAAGGCAAGTGGGACAGCAAGAATTCGATCGCTGCGGCGAGCAAGGTACTCGATCGCCTGAGCGGTATTGTCAAGGTCATCCCCACCGACCAGTTCATCGATTCGCTGGCTAACGGCAAGATCTGCGTCGCCATCGGTTTCTCGGGCGATGCGGTGCAGGCGCAGACCCGGTCGCGCGGCAACGTCGACTACCGCGTGCCGGCCGACGGCGGCTTGCTGGCCATCGACGCCATGGCCGTTCCGGCCAACGCGAAGAACAAGCGCGAAGCGCACCTGTTTATTGACTACATTCTGCGTCCGCAGGTTATTGCCAAGATCTCGAATACCGTCGGTTATGCCAACGCCAACCTCAAGGCGGGCGAGTTCATGAGCGAGAGCGTGAAGTCCAATCCGGCCGTGGTGCCGACGACGAATGCGCTCAGCCGGTCGGCGCCGATCCCGATCCTGTCCGAGCAGGATCAACAGGACATTGCACGCGTCTGGGCGCGGTTCGCGAAATAGCGTGAGCGAGCAGCCGTCCTATCTCGGCGCCTTCCTGCGCCATCCGTACAACCGGATGAGCTTGCTGGCGGCCACCTGCGCCGCCATCTTCGCTTCGATCCCCTATGGTTGGGAGGGGCTGGCGCTGGTCGGTGTCATCGCGCTGGGTGTCGAGGCGCTGGCTGCGCTGGGAATCCCGGAGCTGCCGTCGTTCAAGGGCTGGGTGGACCGGACTCACCGGCGCGAAGCGCGTGCCCGGCGGCAGAGCCGCCTGCTTGATGAGCTGGGAAGTCTCGGTGATTCAGCCGCGCTCGCCAGTTACCGCCACATGGCCAGTCGTGTGCAGGCCTTGTACGTGACGGCGGACGATACACGCACGACGCTGACGCGCGACGACGTTGAGAAACTCGAAGATCTGACGGTCGATTACCTCGGGCTGAGCATCGTCAACGCCTCGCTCAAGCAGCGCAAGGATCGCGCCAGCGAGGATCTGGTCGTTAACCGTATTGCGGGCATACAGGCGCAATTGCAGAAGCCGGGGCTGCCCGATGAAGAGCAGCGCCAGTTACGAAGCGCGCTGGCCGAATACACCGAGGTGATGAACCGCTCGCGGCGCCTCGCTGTTCGGCGCAGCGCGCTGGAAGCAACGCTGATTGCCATGCCCGACAAGATGGAAGAGGTCTATCAGCTGGTGATTACCTCGCCCTATTCAAGCGACATGGGCAGCAAGCTGGAAGAGTCGCTGTCGAGACTGCGCATTGCCGAAGAAGTCGCCGCCGAGTTTGATGACACGCTGGATTTGTCGACATTGCCGCCCGTCAAGAACGCCGTACGGACGGCGGCCGCCAACGGCAAGACGCCGCGCCGCGCCCCGAGTACGCTCAAAGCCTGAGCCCAATTTCAACAAGGAGAATCACATGGCCAACAATGCAATCTTCGCCCGCCTCGCCAACCTCTGGACCGGGTTTATCTCGCTCTGGGTCTCCGACGTCGAGAAGGCACATCCGGAAATTGCCTACCAGAATGCCATTGCCTCGATGATCGAGAAGTACACCCAGCTCAAGGCCGCCACCGGCGCCATCATTGCCCGCCGGCAGGAAATCACGTCGCGGCTTGATGCACAGGAGCGCGAACTGGCCGTTGTGGCTGCCGACCTCGAAACGGCGCTGGCGACCAACCAGGACGATCTGGCGGTCGTCCTTATCCAGAAGAAGAACGCACTTGATGCGGCCATCGCCGAGTTGCGCGTCGAGGCCGAGCAGGCCACCACCGACGCGGATAACGCCAAGGATTCGCTGATGCAGGTCAAGTCCGAAATCGACAAGCTGAAAGCCGAAAAAGACCGCATGCTGGCGCAGATGCACAGTGCGCAGGCGCGCCTCAAGATCCAGGGGCAACTCGACGGCTTGTCGGTCGATGCCGAGGTACAGGCTTTGGGTGCCGTCCGCGATCACATCAAAGGCCAGGTCGCGCAAGCCAATCTGGGCGCCGAACTGCACAATTCGGACCTCGATGTGCGCCTGAACAAACTCCGACAGAGCAGCGGAGCCGTTACCGCAAAAGCTCAACTCGAAGCAATGAAGCAAGCCCGGGCCAGCGCAGCGCAGGCGGCGTCGGTTAAAACGCTCTGATCGCGGAACGACCGTGACTGCTCCTGCGACCTCGCGCCATCCCCTGCCGGCTTGGGCGGAATCGCTCCGGCAAAAATATCTCGCCGGCGAAGCCTCCACCTTTGTCCTTTATCGCAATGTGTTCGACAACTTCCTGGTTGGCGACACGCTGCACTCGTTGCAGTCCTTTCTGGTTGCAGAACTGTTCAAGGGCACCAAGAAGCACGTCTGCGAGGTCAGCCTCGAACGAGGTATCCGACCGCTGAACGGCGCTGCTGGCGAAGGATCCGGCGATGCGGCCGATGGCATCAACCTGCTGTTGTCGCTGCACGCACTTGAAGACCAGATGCGCGTCGAGCATTCGACCGCCGTCATCGTGCCCTACGCCGATGCGCTGTTGCCGGCCGGTGATCCGAGCTTCATGGCGCAGCAGGATCGCCAGATCTACCTGGCGTTCCACCGCTGGTCGCTGGACAAGGTGCTGACCAGTGGCGACAACATCACGATCTTGATCACCGAATCGCTCAACGCCATCAACCCGGGTTTGCTTTCCAATCCCAAGGTGGCGGCGATCGAGATCCCGATGCCCGACCTTGCCGCGCGCAAGAGAGTGATCGCCTTCCTGGCGCCAAAGCTCACCGAGCAGCAACTGACCCTGTTCTCGGAACGCACCGGTGGGCTGCGGACGGTGCAGCTGGCGAGCATCATGGCCAGTTCCGAAGGGCAGGGCCTGAGCGAAGCCCAGCGGCGCACGCTGATTCTGCAACTGCTCGAAGGCACGCCCGACGCCGAATCGCGCGCCAACACGCTGGCGACCATCACTGCCGGCATGACCCCGGCCGAAATCGCACGTCTGATCGAACCGGGGAAAGAACTGCCGGTGGGCGATCCGAATGAAGAAGTGCTGAAAATCATCCACACGCGCAAGCGCGAGATGATCGAGAAGGAATGCGCCGGCCTGATCGAGTTTGTCGAACCGAAGCACGGACTTTCCGCGGTGGGCGGGCAAGAGCATATCAAGGATGAGCTGATCGCCATCGCCAGGAATCTGAAGGCCGGTGAAACGACGCTGACGCCGATGGGCCTGCTGGCCGTCGGGCCGATGGGCTCGGGCAAGACGTTCGTCATCAAGGCCTTCCTGAAGGAGGCCGGCCTGTCGGCGGTCGCGCTGAAGAATTTTCGCTCGAAGTGGGTCGGTTCGACCGAGGCCAATCTCGAGCGGGTGCTGGCAACCGTCAAGGCCATGGGGCCGATCGCCGTCATCATCGACGAAGGCGACCGCAGTTTCGGCTCCGGCGGCGGTGAGGATAGCGACGGCGGCACCAGTTCGCGCGTCATCGCCCGGCTCAAGGAGTTCATGGCGGAAACCGAAAACCGCGGTCAAGTCCTGTTTGTCATGATGACCAACCGCCCCGACAAGCTCGATTCCGACATCAAGCGACCCGGCCGCCTTGACCGGAAAATTCCGTTCTTCTACTGCGAATCGGCACCCGAACGCGTGCAAGTGCTGTTGGCCGTTCTGGCACGCTATGGCGAGACGTGCGTGGCGACCAGCGAGGAGTTGCTCACGCTTTGCGACACCTTGCCCGGCTACTCCAATGCCGACCTGGAAGCGCTGGCCCTGCTCGCCGTCGAACTGGCCCGTAATCAGGCTGCTCCGCTTGGCGCCAAGGCGCTCACCGAGGCGGCGCAGGACTTCATGCCGCCGCAGGAGCAGGACATGATCGAATTCATGGAACTGCTGGCCGTATCGGAAACCTCGCGCCGTTCCTTGCTGCCCAAGCGTTTCCGCGAAATGGCTATCGGCGACATCCAGAACAACCTCATTGCCGCCAAACGGCGCGCGTTGGCGCGCTAGTTTTCAATCACCTACTTACAGGAGTTCTCCATGTTCAGCATGCCCGATCAGGATCTCAGCCCGGCACAAGTCGTTCAACTTACCAAGGCCATGCTGTCCGTCGCCTGTGTGGACGGCATTCAGCCCGCCGAAGCCGCGCTGATCGGTCAGTTCTACGAAAGCTCGCGCAGCCCGGAGATGCCGAGCACGGCTGCCTTCCTGGCAGATCCAGCGTCGCGGGAATTCGACCTCGAGAAACGGGCCAGCAGTGATGCAGCGTTTGCCGACACCGCGATTCTGATGTGCCTGATGACCGCCTATGCCGACGGCCAACTCAGTGCCGCCGAACTGGCCCACGTCCAGGCCATCGCCGCCGCGCTGGGGCTTGAGGCCGCGCGCCTTGACGCTCATCTGGAACAGGTTCGCGACGAGCTGGTCGGTGCGCTTTCTCATCTGCCCGATGCCGGATCGGTGGCCGTTGTCGCGCGCGAACTCGCTACCGTTCGCTGAACCCTAGCAGTAGGAGCCCATAGTTCTACTGGGCGAATGGGCGGGTGCGCACGCAGAAACGCTGTTTTCGCGCAGCAAGCAGCGCGCCTGGCTGCGCACTTCTTCGCTGACAGCGGATGTGGGCGCCAGTTGCCCTATTCTTGCGCCTCCCGGCGCGGTGCCGCGTTGAGCCACTTGAGCAGGGTGGCGAACAGCGCGTCCGGATCGAACGGTTTGGCGATGAAATCGTCCATGCCGCCCGACAGGCAGCGTTCCTTGTCTTCAGCGTAGGCGTTGGCCGTCATGGCGAGGATCGGTGTGCGGCGATGCGCGGCGAGTGCGCGGATCTTGCGTGTTGCGGCCAGGCCGTCCAGTTTCGGCATCTGCATGTCCATCAGGATCAGCGCGTAGGACCCGGCGCGCGCGCGCTGCACGGCTTGCTCGCCGTCTTCCGCGGTATCGACGATGAGGCCGGTGTCTTCGATGAGGTAGCGCGCGATCTCCAGGTTGGTCGCGTCGTCGTCGACGAGGAGAATGTGGCGGCCGGCGTGGCGGCGCCGGATCGACAGTTCGGCATCGCTGTCGGCCGGGAATGCGACGTTGCCCAGGCTCGGGTTTTCCGTTTCGATCCGGCTCAGCCGGGCGGTGAACCAGAACGTGCTGCCAACGCCGGGCTGGCTGTCGACGCCGACTTCACCGCCCATCATCTCGGCCAGCCGCCGCGTGATGATCAGCCCAAGGCCGGTGCCGCCGTATTTGCGTGTCGTCGAGTTGTCGGCCTGGACGAAGGCGGAGAAAAGGCGTGAAACGGTGTCGGGATCGATGCCGATGCCGGTGTCGCGGACTTCGAAGCGGAGCAGAACGCTCTGTGCGTCTTCTTCGACGGCCGCAGCGCGCAGCGTGACCGAGCCGTGCTCGGTGAATTTGATGGCGTTCGTCGCATAGTTGAGCAGCGCCTGTTGCAGCCGCGTCGGGTCGCCGCGCAAATGGGCGGGGTAGAGCCCCGCTTCGATACGCAGCTCGATGTTTCTTGCCTGGGCGCGGTCGGAGACGATGGTGGCGACGTTGTCGAGCAGGCCGTTGATGGACAGTGCCGCTTCGTGGAGAACGAACTTCCCGGCCTCGATTTTGGAGATGTCGAGGATGTCGTTGATGATCTGCAAGAGGTGCGAAACCGAGGTGTCGATCTTGTCCAGCCGCTCGGCCTGCGCTGGCGTGACGCCGTTGCGCCGGAGGATGTGCACCATGCCGGTGATGCCATTCAAGGGTGTGCGGATTTCGTGGCTCATGTTGGCGAGGAAGCTGCTCTTGGCCCGGTTGGCCGCCTCGGCGACGTCGCGCGCGGTGATGAGCGTCTGTTCGGCTTCCTTGCGCTGCGTGATGTCGGTGACGAAGGCGATGTAGCGTGCCGGCGTGTCGTCCTGCCCGGGAAGGAAATGCACGACGATTTCGACCGGGAACACGCGCCCGTCCTTGGTGACGTTCACCGATTCGAACTTTGAGCGCTGGTTCTGACGCAAACGGCTGGTGGGCGACGTCGGGTTGCTTTCAATGAAGTTCGGGTCGATGTCAACGACGCTCAGGCCGAGCATCTCGTCTTCGGTGTAACCGAGGTAATCGGCAGCGAAGCGGTTGACGTAGAGGAAGCGGCTGGTATCGGCGTCGACCCAGTGAATCGCAATGCCGACGCTGTCCATGGCGAACTGCGTATCCTGCAGTTGGCGGTTGGTCTCCTGCAGTTCGCCGGTACGCGCCTGTACGAGCGTTTCGAGGTGCTGCCGGTGCTGTTCGAGTTCGAGCTCGTTCAGGCGGCGATCGGTGATGTTGCGCGAAAGCACCAGGAGGCGCTTGTCGCCGGCCAACAGTTCATTGCGCTCGATCTTTGTCGTGACCGACAGCTCGAACCAGGCCGGCAGTCCGTCGATCCGGAGTTCGATCACGCGACCGAAATCGCTGCCCTCGACATTTGCCGCAGCCAACGACTCAAGCACGGTTTGTGCGGCTTCGGGCGGCAGGACGTCCCTGACCGTTTTCCCGAGCAGACGCTCCCTGGGCTGAACGAGCAAGCTGGAATGGCTGGCATGGACGTCGTGATAGCGGCCGTCCTTGTCCACTTCGAAGAGCAAATCCGGGATCGCTTCGAGCGTCGCGGCGAGGTTGGCGCGAGCCACTTCGGCGGCGCGCTGCGCGGTACCCAGCTCGGCCAGCGCCGCATTCAGCGCCCGCGTTCGCGCATTGACGCGGATGCGCAGCGAGAGGGTCCAGGCAAACAACACGCCCCCGACGGCGGCCAAGGCCAGCAGTCCCCAGCCGACATAGCGCATGTACGGCGCGAAGCTGAGCGCGGGCGCCAGCCATTTGTCGGCGAGCGCGTCGCGGTCCGCGTCGCTGATGGCGAGCATTCCGTCTTCGACCTGTTTAAGGATCGCCAGGTTGCCCTTGCGCACCGCCCGGTGTCCCTCGCCGACGTAAAGCTCGAAGGCCTTGGTGAAGGTGTGCTGGGCGTTCTTCCGGTAAAGGTAGAAATCTGCCGGCTGCTCGTCCATGCAGAACAGTTTGACGTCGTCGGCCAGCGCGGCATTGATCAGCAGTTCGTAGTTCGGGTAGCTGCGGATTTCGCTCACGCCGCGCTGTTTCAGGATGTCAATGCACGCGTCGCCGTCCTGGACGCCGATCTGAAAGCCGCGCAGCGTGTCGATATTCTTGATGCCGCTGATCGACAGATGGCTGTAGATCATCACCGGCAGCTGCGCGTACGGTTTCGAGAAGTCGTAGCGCGGTTCGCGCTGCGGCGTACGGTAAATCAGATCGATCACGTCCGCCTCGCCGTCCAGCACCATCGCCTGCGCGTTGACCCAGCTGGTGGCGATCAGCTCGACCTTCTTGCCCGTTTGTGATTGCCACAGATTCCACAGGTCAACGAGGTAGCCCTCGACCTTGCCATCGGCGTTGCGAAAAATGTAGGGCGGGTAATTATCGTCGGTGACGACGCGGATCGGGCGCTGTTCGGAGACTGCTGCGCCGGTCGCTGCCGAGGCGAGATTCGCACTCAGGCAGGTGGCGGCCGCCCACACCAGGAGCATGCAAAAAACTGCACGAAGACTTCGACAGCGAGCTTCCATGAAGCGACCTCTCGAAAGGCGTCCGGGCAGCCGGCCCGGTTCGCGACTACTTGATGAACAGCTTGCAGGCCAGCCCGATGCCGGCGACGACGAGGTCGCCGACGTCGATGTCGAGGCCGAGATTCGACGTGGACTTCGTGTCTCGACGCGGCCGGCGCTGGCGTTCGACTTCGAGCAGGGCGTCGGCCAGCGCTTCCGGATCGCGGCGCGTGTTGGCGATCTCCTTCGTGTGGTACCCGGCCAGCGCCGTTTCGACCGCTTCCTGGTCAAGGATGGCAATCGGCGCCGAACAGTGGCCGCAGACGGCTTCGCTGCGGATATCGACCGGTGCGCCGCAACCGGAACAGTGGATGGTGCCGATGCG
>JAGNOM010000106.1 GCA_017990155.1 Propionivibrio sp.
ATCAAGCGGCGATCACGAAATGCGTGGTATCAGGGCATTCGTGTGATTGCCCTGTGCGCGGCATGGACCGGAGCAGTGCGCCGCGACCGGCCGGCAATAATTGCCGACGCGGTCGCTGATGGCGGCACGCATGGCCGCTTTGCATTGGTTTGTGGGTCGAGTCGTGGTGTGGCACGGGAATTGCAACGAGGTCGGCTGTATATCTTCCAACCGGAGCCATCGTGACCAACAGACTCGACGACGCACTTTCTTTCCAGAGCAAGGCGCTTGGGCTACGGGCCCATCGTCAGCAGATTCTGGCCGGAAACATCGCCAATGCCGATACGCCGAACTACAAGGCGCGCGACTTCGATTTTTCGGTCGCACTGAAAGATGCGGTCGCCGGACGTAATGGCGGCGACCTGCCGTTGGCAACGACTGCGTCGGGACATATTTCTGGCGCATCCGGGTCGGCTGGCCCGACGCGCCTGATGTACCGGACGCCGGTACAGGACAGCGTCGACGGCAATACGGTCGACATGGACGTTGAACGTGCCGCGTTTTCCGAGAATGCCATCCAGTATCAGGCGGGCCTCTCATTCATCACCCATCATCTGAAAATGATGATGACGGCGGTTCAAGGGTAAGCCACATGAGCGTATTCAACGTCTTTCACATCGCGGGCAGCGCACTGACCGCACAGTCTCAGCGCCTCAACGCGGTCGCCAGCAACCTGGCCAACGCCGACAGCATCGCCGGGCCGGACGGCAAACCTTACCGTGCCAAACAAGTGGTCTTCGAGGCCACACCGATGAACGGTGAAGCCGCGCAGGGCGTTCGTGTCAGGCAAGTCGTCGAGGACGCGAGTCCGGGGAGGATGGTTTTTGATCCACGGAACCCCGCGGCGGATGAGATGGGCTACGTGATGATGCCGAACGTCAATGCCGTCGATGAGATGGTCAACATGATCTCCGCGTCGCGCTCGTACCAGACCAACGCCGAGGTCATGAATACGGCAAAACAACTGTTGCTCAAGACGCTGACGCTCGGTCAGTAACATCGATATTCAGGAGCCAAGAAATGGCAAGCACATCTGGAACAACTTCGGTCACCAATCCTTACGCCGCGCTTAACGGATCAACGAGCACGACCACCAAGACAGCTGCTGAAGATCAGCAGGATCGCTTCCTGACACTGCTGGTGACGCAGCTCAAGAACCAGGATCCGCTGAATCCGATGGATAACGCGCAAATGACCAGCCAGATGGCGCAGATGAGTACGGTGAGCGGAATCGAGAAGCTCAATACGACGCTGAACTCGCTGGTCGACAACATCGGTACCAGCCAGTCGATGCAGGCGGCGTCGATGATCGGCAAGGGCGTTCTCGTCCCTGGCTCCGGTTTGACGCTGAGCGACGGCGCGGCCTACGCGGGAATCAATCTCGAATCGGCGGCCGATCAGGTGACGCTCAAGATCATGGACAGCAGCGGCAACGTCATTCAAACCGAAAAGCTCGGCGCGCACGAAGCCGGCGTCTTCAATATTGGCTGGGATGGCAAGCTCGCCGACGAAACGACCGCGCCCGCCGGAAATTACACCTTCTCGGTGGAAGCGGTTCAGGGCGGCAACACGGTGACGGCGACGGCGCTGCAAATTGGCACGGTTTCTGCTCTTGTTCGTTCATCAAACGGTTTCCTTCTCGATCTCGGATCGCTCGGCACCGTTGACTTCAGTGACGTGCAGCAAATTCTCTAGAATCGGGAGCAAGAAATGTCATTCCAACAAGGTTTGAGCGGACTGAACACCTCGTCCAAGGCCCTGGACGTGATCGGCAACAACATCGCGAATAGCAGCACGGTCGGATTCAAGTCGGCCGAAACGCACTTCGCCGATGTGTACGCCAATTCACTGTCCGGTAGCGGCGCCTCCCAGGTCGGTATCGGCAGTTCGATCTCGGGTATTCAGCAGGCGTTCAGCCAGGGCAACGTCACCGCGACGAACAATCCGCTCGACATCTCGATCAACGGCGGTGGCTTCTTCCGCATGAGCAATAGCGGCACCATTACCTACACGCGCAACGGTCAGTTTCACCTGGACAACGCCGGCTACATCATCAATGACCAGGGGATGCGCCTGACCGGCTATCAGGCCGACGCCAACGGCGTGGTCTCGCCGTCGAGTCCGGTCGATATCCAGCTTTCGGCCAGCCAGATTCAGCCGCGTGCGACGAGCGACGACCTTGCCGGTGATATCACGGCCAACCTGAATCTGGACTCGCGACTGGGTGTTGCGACCGATCTTGATCCGACGGCAACAGTGAAGGCGGCATCCGATGCGGTCAGCGCGGCAGCCCATGCAGCAGCTATAGCGACAGGAGCCACTTCGGCAACGATCGAAGCAGCAGCGACTACAGCGGCTGCGGCGTATGCGGCAGGATCGCCGGCGCGGGCTGCGGCTGATTCGGTCCTTGCAGCAATTACCACCGCAGTTGCTGCCAATGTAGTCAGCACGGCTGCTCATGCTGCGGCTTTGCTGCCTGGAGCCACTCCGGCAACGATCGAAGCAGCAGCGACTACAGCGGCTGCATCATATGCGGCGGGTTCGCCAGCGCGCGCAGGGGCTGATTCGGTTGTATCTGCGATTCAGGCAGCAGCCTTGGTAACCGGCGCAACGGTTGCTAGTGTAGACACGGCGGCAACTGGGGCAGGTGGGGCGCCTGGCACACCTGTTACAAGCGCAGACACGGCGGCTACGTCAACGTCAACGCTGGCAAACGCTGTGACCGCAGGGCAGACAGCGGCAATTGATGAGGTGACGGCCGGTTTTGATTTTAAAGTCCCTGGGACTTACAACTATTCAACAGCCCTATCGGTCTACGACACGCTCGGCGTGTCGCACACTATGACCCTGTATTTTCAGCGTCAGGCGGCTGGTGGCGATTGGAATGTGTTTGCGACCATGGATGGCGCAGACCCGCAGCAATTGAGCTCGGCATTGGAATTCAACACCTCAGGGGTTCTGACCACAGCAATGCCGCTGGATTTGCCTGCGTGGCATTTGACCTCCGGCGCGACTCCAGGTACCGGGACGTGGTCGCCGGGCGCGATAAATTTCAACGGCACTTCGCAGTACGGCAGCGCCTCCAGCGTCGACCGCATGACGCAAGGCGGCTTCACCACGGGCAGTCTGTCCGGTCTGAGTGTTGGAAATGACGGCATCGTCATCGGGCGCTACAGCAACGGCCAGGCGCGTAATCTGGGTCAGGTCGTGCTGGCGACGTTCGCCAATCCCAATGGTTTGCAGTCGCTGGGTAACAACCAGTGGACCTTGAGTTCGGTATCCGGGCCGGAACTGATCAGCGCGCCGGGAACGGGTGGACGGGGTGTGCTGCAGTCGTCTTCGGTCGAAGAATCGAACGTCGATCTGACGGCGCAACTCGTCGGGATGATCACGCAGCAGCGCAACTACCAGGCCAGCGCGCAAACCATCAAGACGCAGGACCAGATCATGCAGACGCTGGTCAACCTGCGTTAAGCGCTGATCTGAACGAGAGCGAAATAGGCACGCCATGGATCGCCTGATCTACACCGCAATGACCGGCGCCAGCCAGGCCTTCATGCGCCAGGCCGGCGTCGCGAACAACCTCGCGAACGCTTCCACCACCGGATTCCGGGCGATGGAACACCGTTTCCGCGCCGTGCCGGTACAGGGGCCCGGCGCGCCAACGCGCGCTTTTGTCGTCGACGCTTCCGTCGCCAATGTCTTCGACCAGGGGCCGCTGATGGCCACCGGGCGTCCGCTCGATGTCGCGGTGCAGGGTGCGGGCTGGATCGCCGTCGAAGGTGCCAATGGCGCCGAAGCCTATACGCGCGCCGGCAACCTGCAGGTTAACGTCAACGGGCAATTGCAGACGGCGAGCGGTCTCAATGTGCTCGGCGATGGCGGCCCGATTGCCATCCCGCCGGACAACAACATCACGATTGCGCCGGATGGCACGGTTTCGGCCATTCCTTCGTTTGGTACGCCGAACAACGTCAACGTCGTTGGTCGGATCAAGCTCGTCAATCCGCCGGAAGACCAGCTGGTGCGCGGCGACGACGGCCTGTTTCGTACGCAGGGCGGTGCGCCGGCCGAGGTTGACGAGAACGTCAAACTGGCGGCGGCGACGCTTGAAGGCAGCAACGTCAATCCGGTCGATTCGATGGTCAGCATGATCAGCCTGGCTCGGCAGTTCGAGACGCAGATCAAGATGCTGCAGACGGCCGATGCCAACGCCAACAAGGCCAGCCAAATTCTTTCGATGAACTGATAACAGGAAAACAAGAACATGATCCGTTCGCTGTGGATTGCCCGTACCGGCCTGGATGCTCAGCAGACAAGCCTGGACGTGATCGCCAACAATCTGGCCAACGTCAGCACCAACGGTTTCAAGCGCGCGCGTCCCGTTTTTGAGGATCTGCTCTACCAGACGCTGCGCCAGCCGGGCGCGCAGTCGTCGCAATCGACGCAGATTCCGAGCGGCCTGCAACTCGGCACCGGTGTTCAGCCGATCTCGACGGCGCGCATCCACACGCAGGGATCGCTGCAGCAAACCGGAAACGATCTCGATGTGGCGATCAACGGCGCCGGTTTTTTGCAAATTCTGCTGCCCGACGGTACGACGGCCTACACGCGCGACGGTTCGCTGCAGAAAGACAATCAAGGCCAGTTGGTGACCTCCAACGGCTACCCGGTGCAGCCCAACATCACGATCCCGGCCGATGCGTTGACGGTGACGATTTCAAACGATGGCGTCGTCTCGGTGACGCAACCCGGTTCCGCGGCGGTAACGCAGGTCGGTTCGCTGCAGCTCGCCACCTTCATCAACGTCGGCGGCTTGCAGAGCATCGGCGAAAACCTGTTTCTCGAGACGGCCTCGAGCGGCGCGCCCACACCAAGTACGCCGGGTAGCAACGGCGCCGGCGTGCTCAACCAGCGCTATGTCGAGACGTCGAACGTCAACGTGGCCGAAGAACTGGTGAGCATGATCCAGACGCAGCGCGCGTATGAGCTGAACTCGAAGGTCGTGTCGACCTCGGATCAGATGCTGGCGCGACTGACGCAGCTGTAAGGATGTGGCGATGATGAACAAGGCGCTATGGTTGATGCTTGCCGGCTTGCTGCTCAGCGCATGCACGACGGTGCCGCCGACCAACGTGCATCAGCCGATGACGGCGCGGCCCACGCCGCGCAACGAAACGCCCGCGCCCAACGGCAGCATCTACCAGGCCGGTGTGTCGCGCACCCTGTTCGAAGACCGGCGCGCGCGCTACGTCGGCGACACGATGACCATTACGATCGCCGAAACAACGTCGGCGTCGACCGCGTCGAACACCAAGGCCAGCCGCTCCGGCAGCATCAGCGCTTCGGTGCCGACGGTCAGCGGTTTGCCCGGCAAGTCGTTGCAAGGGCTTGAATTGTCGGCGTCGAGCGACGTCAGCCACGATGGCAAGGGCGACGCGGCGGCGAAGAATGCGTTTACCGGCAACATCACGGTGACCGTGATCGAGGTGCTGGCTAACGGCAATCTGCTGGTTTCGGGCGAAAAGCAGGTGTCGATTGGCGCCGGCACCGAGTACATCCGCCTTTCGGGCGTCGTCAATCCCTACTTCATCAGCACGGCCAACACGATCAGTTCGACCAACGTGGCCGATGCGCGGATCGAGTACAAGGAGAGCGGCGTGATCAGCGAAGCGCAGGTCATGGGCTGGCTGGCGCGTTTCTTCATGTCCGTGCTGCCTTTCTGAGGACTTCGTCGTGATACGCATCGCAACCGGCAAATTCAGCTACTTCATGGCAATTCTTGCCTGTTGCTTGCCGTTCGTGAGCGGTCCGGCAATGGCTGAGCGGATCAAGGATCTGGCATCCGTTCAGGGGATTCGCAACAATCAGCTGGTCGGCTACGGGCTGGTCGTCGGTCTTGACGGTACGGGCGATCAGACGACACAAACACCCTTCACCACCCAGAGCATCATCAACATGCTGGCGCAGTTGGGCACGACCCTGCCGACGACGCAATCGCTGCAGTTGAAGAACGTCGCGGCGGTGATGATTACGACGAACCTGCCGCCGTTCGCCCGCGTCGGGCAGCAGATCGACGTGACCGTGTCGTCGATGGGCAACGCCAAGAGCCTGCGCGGCGGCACGCTGATCATGACGCCGCTGAAGGGCGCGGACGGGCAGATCTACGCGCAGGCGCAAGGCAACCTGATGGTCGGCGGTGCGGGGGCGTCGTCCGGGGGCAGCAAGGCCGTGGTCAACCACCTTCTCGCTGGGCGGATTTCAGGGGGCGCGACCGTCGAGCGCGAAGTGCCGACGGCCTTGGGCGACGGCCCGTTTGTCCACTACGAGATGAGCACGACCGACTTCGGGACGACGCAGCGCGTGGTCGAGGCGATCAACCGGGAGATGGGCTTTGGCACGGCGCAAGCGCTCGATGGGCGCCTGATTCGCGTCAGCGCGCCGGAAGAAACGAATTCGCGTGTCGCCTTCATGGCGCGTGTCGAGAGTCTGGAGGTGCGGCCGACGAAAGCGATGGCCAAGGTCATCGTCAATCCGCGCACGGGGTCGGTGGTGATGAACCAGAACGTGACGATCGAGTCCTGCGCCGTGGCGCACGGCGCCTTGTCGGTGGTGGTCAATACCGAACAGCAGGTCAGCCAGCCCAACGCGCTGGCCGGCGGTCAGACGGTGACGACGGCGCAGTCCGATATCGCCATCACGCAGGGCGGCGGCGCGCTGATGTCGGTCAAGGCCGGCGCCAATCTCGCGGAAGTGATCAAGGCGATCAACGCGCTCGGCGCGAATCCGCAGGATCTGGTCTCGATTCTCCAGGCGATGAAGGCCGCCGGCGCGCTGCGGGCAGAGCTCGAAGTCATCTGATTCGCGGTTTTCGGGTGGTCGTCCCGTTTCGGTGGTCGCTGGCCCGGAAATTGCATCGCTTTCGGCCATGAAAGCCGAAGACCTCAAAGCCAATCACTTTGTCCTCGATCTGAAGGCAGGTGCCGAACTGCGCGCCAGGATCAAGCAGGACCCGCAAGCCGGACTGAAACAGGCCGCGCAACAGTTTGAAGGCATGCTGCTGCAGATGATGCTCAAGAGCATGCGTGACGCGACGCCGCAGGACGGGATGATGGAAAGCGACCAGACCCGTTTTTTTACCTCAATTCTCGATCAGCAGCTGGCGCAGAATCTATCGACTCAGGGCGATCTCGGCTTTGCCGCTCAAATCGAGCAGCAGCTCGGCCGCGCCTCCGCGCTCGGTGGAAGCGACAACGCGTCGCCGATTGAGGCTCTGCAACAGAGCTTGCTGGCGCGGCAAGCGATAAATTCTTCCGCACGTTTTGTGGGCGGCGGGGCCGAGCGGAATTACGGCGTTCGTGGAACGACTGCGGTGGATCAAGGTAGTGGCGAAACGAGCCGTCCCGACGAGTTTGTCAATCGCGTCTGGCCGCATGCGGTCGATGCGGCGAACGCCATCGGTGTGCCGCCGCAGTTTCTGATCGCACAGTCGGCACTCGAAAGCGCCTGGGGCAAGAGCGAGATTCGCCGCGCCGACGGTTCGCCGAGCTACAACCTGTTTGGTGTCAAGGCCGGGCGGAGCTGGCAGGGCGATACGGTCGAGGTGCAGACGACCGAATACGTCAACGGTGAACCGGTGCAGATGCGGGAGAAATTCCGCGTCTATGGTTCCTACGCCGAGTCGTTCAATGATTACGCCAATCTCATCCGCAACAACGCGCGTTTCTCGGGTGTCGTCGGTCAGACGGATGGCACGCAGTTTGCTCGTTCTCTGCAACAGTCGGGCTACGCCACCGACCCGATGTATGCCGACAAACTGAGCCGGATCATCAACGGAACCACACTGCGGCAGGCGCTGGCGGGTTAGTCGCCAAGACTCAATTTTTCGGCAAATTTGCCGTCAATAACATGGAACAGGAGTCCTCTCCATGGGAACAGGAATGATCAGTACCGGATTGTCGGGCATTCAGGTCGCTCAGCTCGGCTTGCTGACGACCGAGCACAACATAACGAATGCCAACACCGCCGGCTTTAACCGCCAGCGGACGATCCAGGCGACCAATGTGGCAATGCTGACCGGCGCCGGCTACGTCGGCCAGGGCGCGCACGTGCAGACGATCTCGCGCATGTACGACAGTTTCCTGTCGACGCAGGTCAATCGCGCGCAGACGACAAGCAGCGAACTGTCGTCGTACTACACGCAGATCAAGCAGATCGACAACATGCTGGCCGACGCGAACTCCGGTTTGTCGCCAGCGCTCCAGTCGTTTTTCAGCGGTATTCAGGACGTCGCCGCCAACCCGTCGCTGCTGTCGGCCCGACAGTCGCTTGTTTCATCCGCACAGGCGCTTGTCGCACGCTATCAGGGGCTTGAGGATCGCATCAGCCAGATGTACGACGGTGTCAACGAACAGATCACGACGTCGGTGGCGACG
>JAGNOM010000412.1 GCA_017990155.1 Propionivibrio sp.
GCCGTCGGCATCGGCCTGTGCCGGACCGAGCACATGTTCTTTGAAGGCGACCGCATCAAGTCGGTGCGCGAAATGATCCTGGCGCAGGACGAAGCCGGCCGCCGTGCCGCGCTGTCCAAGCTGCTGCCGATCCAGCGCGGCGACTTCGAAGGCCTGTTCATGGAAATGGACGGCCTGCCGGTCACCATCCGCCTGCTCGACCCACCGCTGCACGAGTTCCTGCCGCACGACGAACCGAACCAGCGCGCCATGGCGGCCGAGATGGGCGTCTCGTACGAAGAGATCAAGCACCGCGTCGACGACCTGCACGAAGCCAACCCGATGATGGGACACCGGGGCTGCCGTCTCGGCATCAGCTATCCCGAGATCACCGAAATGCAGGCACGCGCGATCATGGAAGCGGCCTTGAATGCCCGCGCCAAGGGGCGTGACCTCAAGGTCGAAATCATGGTTCCGCTGGTCGGCACGGTGCGCGAGTTCAACGCCCAGGCCCAGGTCATCCGCAGCACCATCGACGCCGTCTTTGCCGAGCGCAACGAAACGATGCCGTACCTCCTCGGCACGATGATCGAAACGCCGCGCGGCGCGCTGGTGGCCGACAGCATCGGCAAGCAGGCCGAGTTCTTCTCGTTCGGCACCAACGACCTGACGCAGATGACGCTCGGCTTCTCGCGCGACGATATCGGCAAGTTCCTGCCGTCTTACCTGAGCGCCGGCATGTACGAAACCGACCCGTTCCAGTCGATCGACCAGAAGGGCGTTGGCCTGCTCGTCAAGATGGCGGCCGAGAAGGGCCGTGCCGTTCGTCCCGGAATCAAGCTTGGGGTGTGCGGCGAACACGGTGGCGATCCGGCGTCGGTGGAGTTCTTCCACCGCGTCGGTCTCGACTACGTGAGCTGCTCGCCGTTCCGCGTGCCGATCGCTCGCCTGGCTGCGGCACAGGCAGCGATCAGCAACAGCTAGTCGTTTGAGGTTGGGGTTGTCGAGAAAGCGCCAGTTCTTCGGAACTGGCGCTTTTTTTGTGCTCTTCAGTGTCCGCTCGGGATTCTCAGGCGTGCGATCAATCCGCCGCCTTCTCGCCCGATCAACTCCAGCGAGCCTTTGTGCAGCCGGGCGATCCGCTCGACAATCGCCAGACCGAGTCCAGTCCCGGTCGCGTCGGTACGGGCGCTTTCAAGCCGGGTGAACGGCCGCTTGAGGCGCTCGACTTCGCTTTGCGGAATTCCGGGGCCGCGATCGAGTATGTCGATCTGGATCTCGTCGCCATAGGCTCGCGTTTCCAGGGCAATCGGATCAGCGCCATACTTTCTGGCGTTCTCCAGCAGATTGACGATTGCACGCGTCAGGGCTTTGCGGTGAATCCGGACCGGTGGCAGATTGCCGAGCGTCAGCTCCAGAGGCTCGGACCTTCGCCCGGTCGCTTCTGCAAGCTGCGCAATGATGTCGTTGACATCCCATTTTTCCGGAGGCTCGCCACCTTCGCCGCGGGCAAAATCGAGGAATTGCCCGATGATGGCATCCATTTGTTCTATGTCGTCAATGACGGCATCGCGCGAGTTATCGTCGTGAATCGACAGCTCGGCCTCCAGCCGGAGGCGCGCCAGGGGCGTTCTGAGATCGTGTGAAAGGCCCGCCAGAACTTCTGCGCGCTCGGCATTGATGCGCTTCAGATCTTCCGACATACCGTTGAATGCCTGGGCAAGCTGACAGAGTTCGATTGCGCCACGTTCAGGGATCGGCTCCGGATGCTGGCCACGTCCGACTTCGCTCGCGGCGCTCGCCAACGCGCGCAATGGTTGCGTGACTCGGGAAACGATCAGCCAGGCGACGAGCAGCGCCAGTATCAGCGAGGTGCCGCCCCAGCCGAGCCAGTGCCAAGGGAATTCGCTTTCCGCCCGCTCGCCGGGCAGCATTAGCCAGTAGACGTCTTCGTCTGCATTGTCGACCGAGAAGCTGATCCAGAGGCCCCTCTGGCCGTTGATGCTCGCAGCGAGTCGCGTCGACGGCCCCAGATGCGTTTTCGTAGTTTCAAGCATCGTTGCGAAAAAACGGTTGTCCGGCATTGGCGTGATGCTGTCTTCAGGCTCGGACGGATAGACATGCACGCCTTCGGTGTCCGCCAGATCACGCAACAAGGCCACGCGCTTGGCCGGTTCGGCGGCGAGCAGCGCTGCGTTCGTCAGGTTGACAGCGCTCACCGCAAGTTGCCCCAACTGCCTTGCCTGGGGCTCTCGCTGCGCGAATGCGAACAGAGTGACCCAGGTGGCGACGGATACGAAGATCAGCAGACTGACAAGCAAGAAAGTCCGAAGCAACAAGGTGCGGGGCAGGAGCTTTTGCAGAAGCGTCACGCGGATACCCTGAAAGCCGTTATTGTGAAACTTGCGTCTTGATCACTGTTTCGGTGACGACTGACCATCGGGAATGAATACGTAGCCGAATCCCCAGACGGTTTGCAGATAGCGCGGTGTTGCCGGATCAGGCTCAATCAGCTTGCGCAGCCGCGAGACCTGGACATCGATCGCTCGGTCGAACGGGCCTTGTTCGCGCCCGCGAGCCAGCGCCATCAGACGATCGCGCGACAGCGGTTGTCGCGGGTGTTCAATCAGCACCTTGAGGACGGCGAATTCCCCCGTCGTCAGCGACAAGGTCTCGCCTTTGCGTTTCAGGATACGAGTCGCCAGATCCACTTCGACATCGCTGAAGGCGATCAGCTTGTCCTCGCCGGTAGGGGCGCCGGGAATTGCGGCAACGCGGCGGCGCAGGACCGCCTGGATACGGGCGATCAATTCGCGC
>JAGNOM010000107.1 GCA_017990155.1 Propionivibrio sp.
GCGCGTACGCGGTCGCGCGCTTCCTTGACCTCGGTGTCGGGCAGGCCGACCAGCGTCACCTGCGGCAAACCGCCGGCCAGATGTACCTCGACCGCGACTTCCGGCGCGGAAAGTCCGTCGAGACCACGGCTATGAACGATGGCGAGCGGCATCGGAATCCTGGAGGAGGGAAGGTGTGGGCGATGCGGAAAATAAAAACGGCAACGGCGCGGAATTCGCTGCGCGTAATTATTGGTTCGAGGCCGGGATTATAAACCTCAACCGATGGCTTTGATTTCCGGAGCCCTAGGACGGGGTGCGTTTGAGAGTGTGAGGTGCCGTAAAAACCAACGGCGCGGTAGCCATCGTGCAGGAGCCAAGTTCTACTGGGCGATTGCAGCGGTGGAGCACTTCCGCCCATCGCGCAGATGAACTGCGCTCCCACAAGAACCTGTAGGCGCCGAGGAAATTCAGAATCAAATTTCGCAGCGACCAACACTTTCAAACGCCCCCGGAGGACGCACCGCGAACTTCACACGCACCCAACACCAGCCAGGATTGGCTGGGTCAATCGTCGAGCAGCGCCTGTGCGACGTCGAGGTCGGTGATCAGTGTGGTCACCCATTTGCCGCGCAGGGCGGCGCGGATCGACTCGAACTTGCGCTTGCCGCCGGCGACGGCGACGCGGCGCGGCGTGGCGCGGATCTGGTCGGCGCTGATGCCGACGACGCGCTCGTTGAAGTGCGAGTCGACGAGTTTCCCGTCGCGGTCGTAGAAGCGCAGGCAGATGTCGCCGACGGCGCCGCGGTCGCGCAATTCTTCCATGTCCTCGGCGTCGAGCACGTTGCCGCTGTCCTGCAAAAGGCGCGACGGCGTCAGGCAGCCGATCCCCATCAGGATCATCGACAGCCTGCCGCAATAGTCGAGCACGTTGTGGCAGGAGACGTCGTTCATCAGCATCTCGTGCATCTGCGTGGACGAGACGACGCCCGGCGCGAGCAGGAACATCGCTTCGGCGTTCGAGATTTGCGCCAGGCGCTCGGTCAGTCGCGTGGCGTAGACCTGCGAGTTGGCACGCCCGAAGCCGCCGAAGACCTGGACGATGTGCGTGGTCGCGCCCTTGGAGAGTGGGCGCATCATTTCGACGGCCTTGAGCAGCGTTTCGCTCCACGACGAAACGCCGATGATCTCGCACGACGGCACGACGCGTTCGAGATAGGCCGCGGTGCTTGACCCGAGCGCCGGGATGACGTTTTCGTCGGCGAGGTACGCGGCGTCGACGACGATGAATTCGATGCCGCCGAACTTGCGCTGCAGTTCGTCTTCGATGTCCGAGAAGATGCCGGCGGGAACGTGCACCGTGGTGCGGACGATGCCGTTCTCGGCGGCGAACTTGAGCATGCGCGAGACACGCGTCTGCGTGATGCTCAGGAGTTGCGCGATTTCCGGCTGGGTGCGGTTCTGCTCGTGATACAGGCGGGCGATCTGCGTCGCGAGTCGCAATTGCTGATGAGTATTGTCGTTATGGATAGCCATGCGTGCCCTCGTTTTGGTCTTGATGGTGAGCAGTTTTATGTGACGTGGCGGGTGTTGAATCTGCTTCGGCGCCCAGAGTATACCGACAGCGGAAAAACGCTTCTCCGCAAAATCGGGCCATCAAGGCGTCGGGCGAAAAAAAGGCCGGACGTCATTCGAGTCCGGCCACGAGGGGAGAGTTCGTGAGTTGCAGGGCAGCACAAAGCAACACGGTCGCGCTGCGCTGCCATCGTTCAATTGCCCGAACCGATCGGGGCGGCCGCATCAGGCATGGTGATAGACGTCCCACTTCAGGTAACGCGAGACGGCCTCGTCGACGACGTCGGCGTGATTGCCGCGCACCATCGCGACGTGGTGCTCGAAGCCTTGCCGGCACAGATGCGTGAACAGATCGCGCATGCGCGGCAGGTCGATCACGGCGATGCCGCCGTCCATCGCGAACGGGTCGGCGGTGAAGGTGCCGTTGCCGACGTAGCCCTTGACCTTGCCGAGCCGGTCGTCGGTGGAAATGCGGAAGTAGGTCATCGGGCCGGGGGCGACCTTGCCCTTGACCGCGCCGAAACACTTCTCCGGCCCGATCGTCGTGCCGAGCACGTCGAGGTTCGAAATTTCCGGCTCGACGCCGAGGAAGCTCTTCGGGAAGTTGCCGCAGTGCGTGCCGACGCATTTGTTCGGCTCGCGGCCGTAGTTGTTGTTCCAGTCGAGCAGGGCGGGCGGCGCGCCGGAAGCCAGCGCCAGCGCGTACATGGAAATTGCGCCGGCGACATCGACCTCGCAGGCGCTCGGCATCAGGCGCTCGCTGAGCATGCTCATCGACAGGCAGGTGGCGCAGCCGTAGTTGTCCTGAACGCTTGTCCAGCACTGGATGGCGCTGGCGTCGCATTCGTTTTCCTCGATCCAGCGGTTGACGGCGATCGAGAGCTTGGCCTGCTTGACGATGTTCTCGCGCTTGATGTGTGCCGGGATGCGTCCGTAGGCGGCGATCTTTTCGAGTTGCGCCTTCACTTCCGGCGAATCTTCGTTGACTGCCTGCGCCGCGCCGAGGATCTCGGAAAGGTCGACGGTGACGACCGTGACACCGGACGCCTGCAGAATCTTCTCGCTGTAGCGCACCGTCTGGAACGCGCCGGTACGCGCGCCGATGCTGCCGATGCGGGCGTTCTTCAGCCCCTTCACGGTGCGGCAGACACGGGAAAAACGATCGAGGTCGGTGGCGAACTCATCTCCCGCGATGTCGCACGTGTGCGTAGTCGTGTCCGAAAACTGGATGCCGTACTGGTACAGGTTGTTGCACACCGAGAGCTTGCCGCAGAAGGCGTCGCGCCGGCCGCGCAGGTCGACCTTGTCGATCTCGTCGTTACAGGCCTGCACCAGCACCGGGACGTTGAGCTTCGAGCGGTTGATCGTTTCGACGACGGCGATTTCGTCACCAAAATTCGGCAGTAACACGACGATGCCGTCGATGTCGTGGCGGTTCTCGTCGAACAGTTGCACGTACTTGCGCACGTCTTCCTTTGTTTCGACCGAGCCGTTGTTCGTCTCGCTGACCGGCAGGATGTGGTAGCCGATGCCAAGCTTGTCGAGCTGGGCGATGACATCGCGGCGCGCGTCGAGCGCCAGCGTGCCGTTAAAGAACTCGCGGCTACCGACGATCAGGCCGAGCGAGATTTTCTTGTCAAACATCTTCATTGCGTTTCTCCATTAAAGCCCGGCGGTGATTTGCCGGATACCGAATCTGTCTGCTATCGCCGTGCCATCTTGCGCTGCATCTGGTCGAGCACGACGGCGGCGATGATGACCAGCCCCTTGATGACCATCTGCCAGAACTCGCTGACGCCCATCATCACGAGACCGTCACTCAATACGCCGATGACGAAGGCGCCGATGATGGTGCCGCCGATCGTACCGCGTCCGCCGGCCAGCGAGGTGCCGCCGAGGACTGCTGCCGCGATGGCGTTCATCTCGAACGAGGTGCCGCTGGCGGGGTGCGAGGCGACGAGTTGCGAGGAAATGATCAGGCCGGCGATCGCGGCGCAGGCGCCGGAGATGACGTAGACGATGACCTTGACGCGATTGACGTATACGCCGGAGAGAAGCGAGGCGCGCTCGTTGCCGCCGATGGCGTAGATCTGCCGGCCGAGCGGCGTGCGCCCCGCAACGTAGGCGGCGGCGAGCGCGACGATGACCATCAGGATGACGGCGACCGGGACGCCGAGCACGGTGCCGGTGCCGAGGATCGGGAAGCCGGTGTTGCCGAGTTCCTCCTTGCCGACGAGATTGGGAAAGGTTTCGCCGTTGGAGAGTAGCAGGGCGGCACCGCGCGCGATGTACATCGTTCCCAGTGTCGCGATGAAGGGTGCGACGGAGAACCTCGTGATCAGCAGGCCGTTGATCAGTCCGACGAAAATCCCGGTGAGCAGGGCGAAAGCGATGACTTCGAAGACGCTCGGATACGCCGTCGCGTCCATGAAAGGGATCGGGATGCCTTTTGTTATCAGCAATCCGGAAATCATGCCGACGAGACCGACGATCGAGCCGACCGACAGGTCGATGCCGCCGGTGACGATGACGTAGGTCATGCCGATGGCGAGGAAGGCGTTGATCGCCACGTGCTTGGAAATGATGACCAGATTGCCGAGCGAGATGAAGTTGGGCGCCATGACGCAGAAATACGTGGTGACGACGATCAGTGCGATCAGCGTGCGCAGCTTGAGCAGCAGCATGACGGCGCTGGAGCCCTTTTCCTCGGTTTCGGTGCCGCCATTGAGGACGGCGCTTGCGGGGTTAGCCATTGTTTAGTGCTCCGTAATCGGGGTGAGTGACTCCTGGACGGAGTGCGAAGTGTCTGATGGGGGCGCGAGGTCGGCGGCGGTCATCGTCGACGCGGCGACAAGACGGCGCTCGGTCGCTTCGCTGCGCGGGAAGTCGCCGGTGACGAGGCCGCGCGACATGACGATGATGCGGTCGGCCGCGCTCATGATCTCCATCAGGTCCGAGGTGGCGAAGATGACGCCCAAGCCCTGTTCAGCCAGCTGGCGCATGGTCTTGAAGACTTCGGCCTTGGCGCCGATATCGATGCCGCGCGTCGGCTCGTCGAGCAGGAGAAGCTTCGGCTGCGTCAGCAGGCTCTTGCCGATGACGACCTTCTGCTGGTTGCCGCCGGACAGCGCCGTAATCTCGACGTCGGGTGCCGAGACCTTGACGCGCAGCGCCTTGATCATGTCGTCGATCTTCACCGCTTCGCGATTCTGCTGGATGGCGATGCCGCGCCGGAACTGCCAAAGGCTCGAAATGCTCATGTTCTTGAGCACAGAGAGGTTCTGCATCAGGCCGTCGCGCTGGCGGTCTTCGGGGACGAGGAACAATCCCTTGCGGATGCGCTCGGCGATCGACAGCCCGGCCAGATTCTTGCCGTTCAGGACGATGTCACCGGTGGTTTCGGGGCGCAGGCCGAACAGGCATTCAAAGAGCTCGGTGCGTCCGGCGCCCATCAGGCCGTAAATGCCGACGATCTCGCCAGCGGCGATCGACAGCGAGACGTGATCGACGAGATAGCCACCACCGGGCTTGGACAGGCAGACCTTTTCCGTGCGCAGGACCTCGACGCCGTCGGTGGTTGGTGAGGTTTTCTGCGGCGGCATCGTCGTCTTTCCGACCATCTTGTCGATGATCCACGGGACATCGACGTCGCACATGCGCGCGCTGCTTTGCATCTTGCCGTCGCGCAGGACGGAAACGTAATCAGCGATACGCGTGAGCTCTTCCAGGCGGTGCGAGATGTAGATGATCGCCACGCCGCTGCGCTTGAGTTCATCGATGACGCGGAACAGGACCTCGACTTCGGATTCGCTCAACGCCGACGTCGGCTCGTCCATGATCAGGACCTGCACGTCACGTGACAGGGCCTTGGCGATTTCTACGATCTGCTGTTCGCCGATGCGCAGATCACCGACGAGCGTGTCGGGCGAGAGATCGTGTTCGAGCCGTTTGAGCAGCGCTGCCGCGTGTTCGAACTGTCGGGTGCGGTCGATATGCACGCCACCCTTGGTGTAGGGGTGCGTGAGGAAGATGTTCTCAGCGATCGAGAGGTTCGGGCAGAGGTTGAGTTCCTGGAATACGATGCCGATGCCCTTGGCCGAGGCGTCGTGAACCGAGTTGAAAACAACCGTCTCGCCGTTCAGGCGCAACTCGCCCGACGTCGGTGAATTCACGCCGGCGAGGATCTTCATCAGCGTCGACTTGCCGGCGCCGTTCTCGCCGACAAGCGCGGTGACGGACGAGCGCCGCACGGCGAAATCGGCCTTGTCGAGCGCGATGGTGCCGGGGAAAACCATCGACACGTTCAGTGCTTCGAGGATGACGCTCTGGTCGAGCGTCGCTGTTTCCACCTGCGCCGCTGCGTTCATTGCGCCTCCCCGGCGGGCTTGAGTGAAACCGGCGTGACGAGGAAGATTTCGGGAACGTCCGTCAGACTGATCGATCCCTCGAATTCAAGCGAGGCGCCGGGCGTTTTCAACTCCGCCAGTGGTTTCTCGATCTCCTTGAGCGCGCGCTCGTTGAAGGCGCGGCCGACCTGAGCGTATTCGATCTGGTTGGTGACTTTTCCGAACGAGAAGAAGGGGAGGGTGTCGCGGATCGCCGAGCCTTTTACGACCGGGCCGATCTGCAGCGTCACTTGTTGTGGTCCGGCATCGCTCGGGATTTCGACGACGAGGGTGCCAGCGCGTGATTCGGTATTGACGGAAACGACCTTGCCGGTCGACTTGACGGCGAAGCTCCACGGACTGCCCTCGGCAGCGGCGCGGTGGCCATATTTGTGGCCGGCTTCGTCGAGATTCGCCTTGATCGCGGCGATGACGGTCGCCAGATCGCTGGCTTTGCCGTCGAAATGTGGAACAAGTTGCGTGGCCCAGACGCTGTCGACGTAGCCAGCGGCGTTGAAGCCCTCGGCCGTTTGATTTGCAGAAGAGCCGTCGGCCGCTGCGCGCTGATCGTTTGGCACGATCTTGCAGCCGGAGAGCGGCAGCAAGATCGCACACAGGGAAGTGATCAGCGCTGGGACGAGCTTCTTGCGAAGAGTGTGCATCCCAGCGGTCATCTTACTTACTCAGAGCAAAGGTTTCGAGTTTGCCGGCGTTGGCCTTGTTGATCAGCACGCAGTCCATCGAAATCTTTTCCGGCTTGCCGGTGGACTTCGTCTTCAGATACTGATCGGCCAGTTCAACCGCCCATTGCGCCTGGCGATGAGCTGGTTGCAACACGGTCGCGGCGATTTTTCCGCTCTTGATCGCATCGCGCACATCGTTGCTGCCGTCAAAGCCGACGACGATCACGTCCTTGCGGCCAGCGGCTTCCAGCGCCGCCATTGCGCCCATGGCCATCGTGTCGTTGCCGGAGATGATGCCCTTGATGCTCGGGTTGGCCTGCAGAATCGACTCCGTCTTGGCGAAGGCTTCGGTCTGGCTCCAGTTGGCGCTCTGGCGAGCGACCATCTTGAGCGTCGGGTACTGGTCGATCACGTCGTGATAGCCCTTGGAACGGATACCGGCGTTGGTGTCGGATTCCTTGCCGACGAGTTCGGCGTAGTCGCCTTTTTCGCCCATGACCTTGACGAATTCTTCAGCACCGAGCGTCGCGCCCTGGTAGTTGTTCGAGACGATCTGCGCGACGGCAACGCCGGTGGCGTTGATTTCACGGTCGATCAGGAAGGAAGGAATCCCGGCGTCCTTGGCTTTCTTGACGGCGGCGACCGTAGCGTCGGCGCCGGCGTTGTCGAGAATGATCGCCGAGGCCTTGCGGGCAATGGCGGTGTCGAACAGTTCGTTTTGCTTGTTGGCGTCGTCGTTGTGCACGAGCACCAGCGTCTGGTAACCGAGTTCCTTGGCGCGCGCTTCCGCACCGATCGCCTCAGCCTTGAAGAACGGGTTGTCGTGCGATGGCGTGATGATCACCATCAGTTTGTCGGCGGCCGAAGCCGTTATCGGAGCGGAAGCAAACCCCGCCGCCATCAATGCCATCGTGACCAAAGCCATGCGTCGCGTCAGTTTCATGCAGATCTCCTCATTTTTTACTTCGTTTGCGTAGCGATCAGGACGTTCTTACCGTCCAGCTCTTGTTGCCGGCATCGAGAAATCAGTGGAAATCTGCTGCACGTTCCGCCAACCCTCATCACCAGTTCTCACTTCGAATCCATCCGCCCGATCGATTGGCGATGGCGTCGAACTGTTCCAGTCAAGCTGCCTTGGTCCGTGGTTCTTTCGCTCGCGTTACTGTGCGCTTGTTGTTTTCGACTAAATATGCACAGTAGGCTATCTATTCCATTTTTAAAAGCTAATTCTGCTCGAATAGGTCTGTCAAGTGAATTCTTGGGTTTTTCGTCGCCAGCGCGCTTGGTTGCAGCCAACACCGCGCTGTGGCTCGACGGCCCGAATTCCAGCTGCGTGGTTTATGTACTCAACGCGTGCGGGCTATGAAGAATTTCGCTGCGCACCGGCAAAAAATGCTTGACAAAGGCCGCAGCCCGTCTTAATTTAATAAAAAGCATAGATATGCAGCACGGAATAAATAAACGCCACTAAAGTTGATCGTCAGAAGGAGCATCGTGTGAACCCCTATTTTTCGTCATTGAAGCCCAGCAGCAATCGTGTGTTGTCGGCGCGTAATGCACCCGCTGCAGAGCGAGAAGCGCAGCTGCGCGAATTCGCCCGTGAGCTTCGTGTTTGCGTATTGAATGTCATCAAGGGTGCCGGGCTCGGCCACGTGGGCGGAGACTTCTCCGCAGCGGATACTCTCGTCACGCTGTTCGGCGGCGTCATGAACTACGACCCGGCCAACCCGCAGTGGGCCGAACGCGATCGCTTCATCCTGAGCAAGGGCCACTGCTCCGCGTCGCTGTATTCGGTGCTGGC
>JAGNOM010000413.1 GCA_017990155.1 Propionivibrio sp.
TGAAAACTCCATGCGTTTGCCCCGCGTGCGTGACGAGTCACCAATGCACGAACCAGTCTGGGCAAACAATTTGGTATGGATGGGTCAGGCCGGACAGGATGCCGGGCCAGATCAGACAAGCGCCAAGACTGATGGGTAGCGCTTTGAAGAGGGCGCGATGCTAGCACGTCTCGGCCGGGGAGTGTGTCCGGTATCGTGACCGAACGTAACGTTGTCTGGTTGAAGCAGCAGGAGAGATCAACCTCGGTAGGGCGCAATAACCGAAGGGCATTGCGCCGCGATGAGCGCAAAAAGGCGCAATGCGCTCCGCTTATTGCGCCCTACGGTTCGCGGAGTGGCCGGCTCAGGTCAGATGCTTTCTGAAGTGCGCCAGCGTTCGCTCCCAGGAAGCTTTGGCGGCAGTCTCGTCGTAGCGCGGCGTCGAGTTGTTGTGGAAGCCGTGCTGCGTGCCGGGATAGGTGTGGATTTGGTAGTCGACGCCGGCCGCCTTCAGCGCAGCTTCAAAAGCCGGATAGGTGGCGTTGATGCGTTCGTCCTTCTCGGCCAGATGGCAGACGAGCGGCGCCTTGATGTTGGCGACGCTGGCGGTATCGGCCGCGACGCCGTAATACGGCACGCCGGCCTGCATGTCGGCGCCGAGTTTCGCCGCGAGGTAATTGACGATGCCGCCGCCGTAGCAGAAACCGGTGACGCCAAGCTTGCCGGTCGATGAGGCATGGCTCTTGACGAAGCGCGCGCTGTTTTCCATGTCGGTGCGCAACTTGGCTTGGTCGAGGTTCGCCTGCAGGGTGCGGCCGTCGTCGTCGTTGCCTGGATAGCCGCCGACCGGGTACAGGCCGTCCGGGGCGAGCGCCAGAAAACCCTCGGCCGCGACGCGACGCGCGACGTCTTCGATGTACGGATTCAACCCGCGATTCTCATGCACGACAAGCACGGCGGGATAAGGCCCCGGCTTGGTCGGTTGCACGAGATAGCCGCGCATGGTGCCCGAGTTTCCACCGGGCGACGGGTAGGTGACGTAGGACGCCTTGATGCGTTCGTCGGTGAAGGAAATCGTCTGCGCCTGCGCGTAACGCGGAAGCAGCGCCTGCGCCATGCCGAGGCCGCCGACGATGGTCAGCGCCGCCGCGCGCGCGAGGAACTCGCGCCGGTCGATGCGGCCGTGGCAATACTCGTCGTAGAGGTCGAACACCTGCTGGTCAATCTCGACTTGCGTGATGCCGCGATCCGGCGTGCTGCTGTCAGTTTGCGCGTTGCTCATGGTTCGGCTCCTGGCGTGGCTCAATCGAGTCCAATTGACCGCGCCAGGGATCGGCAGGTTCCCGCACGTTCGGCGCCGTCACTCCCCGCCCAGCGTCTTGAACAGCGTCATGCGGTTGCTCTGTTCGTTGAGTTGCAGCGCGATCAGGCTGATTTGCGCGACGTAGTGCGAGCGCTGGGAGTCGAGTACATTGAGGTAGCTGTCGGCGCCGGAGCGGTAGCGCTCGGTCGAGAGGCGCAGGCTGGTGGCATAGGCGTCGACCTCGGCCTGCTGTGCCGCGAGGCGTTCGTTCAGCGTGCTGCGTACGGCGAGCGCGTCGGCGACTTCCTGGAAGGCCGTCTGCACGGCCTTCTCGTAGGTAGCGACCTGGATGTCGCGCGTCGTCTCGGCGACCGACAGCGATGCGCTGAGTTCGCCGGCGTTGAAGATCGGCAGGTTGAGCGTCGGGACGAAACTCCATACCTTCGTTCCGCCGTCGAACAGGTTGCCGAGGCTGGTGCTTGCCGTGCCGGCGCTGCCGGTCAGCGTGATCGACGGGAAGAAGGCCGCTCGCGCCGCGCCGATGTCGGCGTAGGAGCCGATCAGTGCGTGTTCGGCGGCGACGATGTCCGGGCGCTGCAGCAGCACTTCGGACGACAATCCGGACGGAACCTCGACCAGCGCCAGCGCACCTTCGCCGATCGCCTGCGTTGTGAGCGGCAGGTAGTCGCCGGGCACCTTCGATCCGGCCAGGAGATCGAGCGCGTTCTTAGTCTGCTCGACGAGGCTGATGTAGCGCGCTACTTCGCCACGCGCCGATTCTGTCGTTGCCTGCGCCTGCGCCACGGTGAGCCGTGAAGTGCCGCCGAGCGCCTGCTGCTTGCGCGTCAATTCCAGCGTCTTGCTACGGCTCTCGTAGGTGTCTTGCGAGAGCTTGAGCAGGTCCTGGTATGCCGCCAGTGTCAACCAGGCGTTGGCCGTCTCGGCGATCAGGCTGGTGCGCACACTGCGCTGCGTTGCCTCGGTCGCCAGAAAGCTCTGCAGCGCGGCGTCCTTGAGGTTGGTCAGGCGGCCGAAGAAGTCGAGCTCGTAGGACGTGACACCGAGGCCGACCGCGTATCTGCGGCTGATCGAGTCGTTCGCGCTCGATGACGTACCGCTCACCGTGCCACTGACCGCCGGATAGAGGGCCGACTCCTCGATCCGGTACTGCGCGCGCGCCTTTTCGATATTCAGGGCAGCGATGCGCAGGTCGCGGTTGTTTGCGAGCGCCAGTTCGACGGTCTTCTTCAAGCGTGCGTCGGTGACGACCTCCTGCCAGTCAAGTTTGGTGGTCGATGACACGGACGGTGCCGAACTCTTGTCAAGACTGGCCGGCACCGGAAGTTCCGGCCGAGCGTAATCCGGTGCGAGATTGGCGCAGCCGGCGAGCAAACTCAGGCAGAGCAGGGGAGTAATCAGGAGATTCGCTAATTTGTAGATTCGCATCAGGCGCCTCCTTCAGCGCGTGCGGGGGTAATGATTTGAGTCGCCGCCTTGGCGCGA
>JAGNOM010000108.1 GCA_017990155.1 Propionivibrio sp.
GCGGTGCTGCGGCACGTTTGCTTTCAGTAATTGAGCGCAAGGGACTGGAAGTGCTGGCCTAAACAAACTACCTATTTTGCACTGTAGCAGGATGAATGCATAATTGTGGAATGACCGAGTCCGGCCAAGAGCGGAATTTTGCCCCAGCCCGAACGCTGCCATTGAGATGGCGGCAGCACTCTGAAACCTGCCGTAGGGCCAATTCACAGTGATCGGCCTAACGATCATGGTGGCTGGCACCACCCCTGAAGATGAAAGAGACTTGTGGGTGGAAGGTGTCGGGTAGAGGTCGTGATAGTTTTTGGCGGCTCGACCCCGCGCCTAACGTGACCCGCCGGACTGACTCGCACCCCGGATTGCTTCGATAGAGAGCGCACGCTAAACAGGCCGTTGGCGACTTGTCGCCTTCAGGCACATTCAGTGCCGGCACCCGCCACCTTCCGCCCTTGAGTCTAAATTGACGGGAGGCGGTATGGAACTGGTAGCGCTGTACAAACGCGTGATCGGTCTGGATGTTCATCAAGCGCAAATCACGGCCTGTGCGCTGATTGAGGAGTCCGACGGCACGACGCGCATCGAGCAACGGCAATTCGGCGGTCAAGCGGGATCGTCGGGAACTGGCCGAGTGGGTGTCCTCGCTGCGTCCTGACGAAGTGGTAATGGAAAGCACCGGGATCTACTGGAAGAGTCCGTACGCGGCGCTGGAGGCGGTCGGCATTCGCGCCAAGGTGGTCAATGCTCGGCACGTGAAGAATGTGCCTGGCCGCAAGACGGACGTGGGCGATGCCCACTGGCTGGCGACGTTGGCACGCGCGGGCTTGCTGCGCGGCTCGTGGATGCCGCCAGCCAAACTGCGGGAATTGCGTTTGATTGCCCGCCAGCGGCAGAAACTCGTCGGCCAGTTGGCCTCGGAGAAGAATCGTCTGCATAAGGTGCTGACCGACAGCGGCGTTCGCTTGGGCGTGGTAGTCAGTGATCTGCACGGTCTGTCTGCCCGGGCCATGGTCAAGGCGATCATCGCCGGCGAATCGCCCAGCGAAGTCCTGCGGCATGCCAGCCGCCGGCTGAAGGCCAGTCGTGAAGAAATCTTCGAAGCCCTGCAAGGCGATCTGACGAACAGCCACCGCTTTGTGCTCGACGAGTTGATGCGGCACATCGAGGATATCGAAGCCCGCATCACCCGCTTCGATGCCCGATTGCTGGGAGGGCTCGAAGCCGAGCGCAACACCCTGGCACTGTTGCAAACCATTCCCGGCGTCGATCTGATCGGCGCCGCGATGCTGCTGGTCGAGATCGGCACCGACATGGCGGTCTTTGGCAGCGCCGATCGCCTCGCCTCCTGGGTCGGCATTTGCCCCGGTAACAACGAGTCGGCCGGCAAACGCAAATCCGGTCGCCTTCGCAAGGGCAATCTGTATGTCCGCCGCCTGCTCTGCGAGTTCGCTCATGCCGTCAGTCGTACCACGTCCGTGTTCAAGTCGAAGTTCCAGTCGCTCGTGGTTCGACGCGGCCACAAGCGGGCCATCATCGCCATCGGCCACAAAATCCTGCGCACCATCTTCTTCATGCTCCAGCGGCGCGAACACTACCGCGATTCCGCTTCCGACTATGAAGCGCTCTCCGTTCAACGTAATGCCCCACGCTGGATCAAGGCCCTGACCAAGTTCGGCTTCATCAGCCCAGCTAGCACCTGACCTTCGCACGCCTTCTCCGCATGACCTTATGTGGTCAGGCACGCGCTCGCCTCGGACCTCAGTTCTTTCACGCTATTGATCCGGCCAGGTAAAGTATGAAGTTTTTCAAGCAGCATATTTAACGCGGGGATCTTGGAAGAAGCTTTTGACCCGATCGGGCGATTGTTCGAGTTTGGTCATGTGTGCGGATGCGGCGAGTTTCAACTTGGCCTTGGTGCGCACAGGCACCTTGGTGCCGATGGCATGCTTGAGATCGGCGTTCAGCCGTTCCTCCGGATTCAGTTCTGGGCTGTAGCTGGGCAGGTAGAACAGTTCTATCTTGTCCTGACGTTCCGCCGCCCACGCCTTGACCGGCTTGCTGTGATGCACCCGCAGGTTGTCGAGGATCAGAAACACCTTCTTGCCGGCATCCTTGATCAGGGCTTCGAGAAACTCGATCAGTTTGTCCGAGTTGAACGCTTCGTCAATGATCATCCAGCGCGTCTTGCCTTGGTTTGTTACCGTGGCGATCATCGACAGCTTTTGCCGGGTGCCGCCCACCGTGTAGGTGACAGGGGTCTTGCCTGCCGGGGCGTAGCAACGGCCACGCACATCGGTATTGACCAGCGCTGTTTCGTCGCCCCAGTGAATCTCGCCGCCTTCTGCCTTGGCGCGTTTCTCGATTTCAGGGTATTGCTCATCCAGCCAGGCCTGTACGGCTTCCGGTCGTTGCTCGTAGGCTTTCTTGATCGGCTTTTGGGGCGTGAAGCCCCAGCGTGCGAGGTAATTACCCACGCCGCGCACGGATAGCGTGATGCCGTATTCGCGCTCAATCAGCTGCATCACTGCCGCACGATTCCACAGTGCAAACTCCATCTTCAGTTGCTCGGGGCGCTTGTCGCAAATGATCCGCTGAATGGCGTACTCCTGATCTTCCGTGAGCGTCCGTCCGTCGCCTGATCGCTTGCCGCGCGCTGCCGGCTTGACTGCCGCCATACCGCCCGCCTCGTAGCGATCAATCGCGCCGCGAACCGCCGGGTACGACATCCCGCTCAGTTCCACGATTTGCATCACCCCATACCCCTTTCGATGCAACCGCACGACCTGCTTGCGCCGCTCATGCAGTTGATCCAGGGTTGAATATCTCGCGTCATCTTTTTCCATGACCAACAGATGGGGGCTTCCCCGAATACTTCAACCATCATCGTGCCGGATCAATAAGCTGCCGTTGGCATGGTAGGCGATGTCGGGCGGCAATGAATCGGTGATCTGCCATTCAGCCTGCGATCAGCCCGGCACCTGATTGGTGTTGAACAATCCGGGAACGCGTGGGTACGCCAGACCGTTGGGTGACGGCGAAGTGCCTTCGGCAAAAATCAGTCCCGCCTCGCACGCTGGCGGTAATGCTGCGCCGTCAGCGCATTGGGCACGTTGCCGATGGCGCGGCTGCGCGTCAGCCGGGCCATGACGATGCAGTTAGCGACAACATTCTGACGCGGAGGGGTGAAGAGTGTGCTCATAAAAGTCTCCTGTGAGTTGGGTTTTATGCGTCGTGAAGAGGCCCATGCTCAAGTGGGCGCCCGCAGGCGCCGCGTGCGAAAGGTGCCCCAACCGCCGGCTAACGCCGACTTCAAGAAAGCCGACAACCCGCTTTCATCGGGACGCGGCGCTTTGCCCCTGGCAATTCGCTTGAGTTGGCGCTCGTACCACCACACCTCCATGACCCCCATGCGATCAACTGCTTTGAGACCGGTAATGATCGGGCGAACCCGCTGCGGACTGTCACGTCCTTGCAGCAAGGCGGCGGGTGCGTCGGGGTCGATTGCCAGCAGCCGGGCCAGGCCCACCACATCCAGCGCGCCGGAACGCAGGGCGGCGTTCATGCCGGCCGCTGTGCGAAAGCCACCGGTCACCATCAGCGGCACCTGCACGGCGGCACGCACCTTCTCGGCAAACTCGAGGAAGTAGGCTTCGCGGGCAAGGGTGGTAGCCTTCTTTGGTTCGTGCATATTGACGCCCATGCCGGGGGCCTCGTAGGTGCCGCCCGATATCTCGATCAGATCGATGCCCGCATCGGCCAGCGCGCGGATAGTCTCCAGCGACTCTTCTTCGGTAAAGCCGCCGCGTTGGAAATCGGTCGAGTTGAGCTTGATCGCTACCGGGAAATCCGGCCCGACCTGGCGGCGGATTTCCGCGAAGACGGCCAGCACGAAGCGCCGCCGGTTTTCGAGGCTGCCGCCCCATTCGTCGCTGCGCCGATTGTGGTGCGGAGAGAGAAACTGGCTGACCAGGTAGCCATGTGCCCCGTGGATCTGCACGCCACTGAATCCGGCCTTCTTGCAGATGGCCGCGCTTCGGCCGAAGCGCTCGATGATGTCCTGAATCTCGGATGGGGTGGCTTCGCGCGGGGTTTCGAACAATGTCGCCATGTCCTCGCGGAAAGGCACAGCCGATGGTGCGAGGTTGTACGTATTCAATCCCTTGGCGGATTGCTTGCCCGGATGGTTGAGCTGCACCCAAACTGCCGCCCCTTGCTCGGTTGCCGCTTGCGCCCATTGCCTGAGGACAGGCAAGTCCGTCTCGTCCTCGATCGCCACATTGCCTGGCTCGCCCAGTGCGCGTCGGTCAATCATCACGTTGCCCGTCAAGATCAGTCCCAGCCCCGAGGAACCCCAGCGTCGGTACAGTCGCACCAAGTCCGGGGTCGGGCGATTGTCGTAGGTGGCCAGCGTTTCACTCATTGCCGCTTTTGCGAGTCGATTGCGCAGCACGGCGCCATTCGAGAGTCGTAACGGTTGATTGAGGAGGTCTGTTTTCATGGGGGCCTCGGATTGCGGTGCGGTCGTAGTGAGATGCATCTCAGGCGTGTGGCTGATAGCGTTCAGCTGCATGGGCCTGCCTAATGTCCGACATCAGTCCTTGACGCGCACCTTCCAGTGCATCCCAACGCTCGGCGACGTGAAGCGGCGGAATCGTGACCAACTCGCGACGGTCGAAGCCGACCAGCGCCGCGTCGACCAGTTCACCCACTTCCATCACCTCAGGCAGGGAGTTGACGTCAATGCCTGCGCGCTCCCATATCTCGGTGCGGGTCGCTGCCGGCAGCACCGCTTGAACGTAGACACCCTTGGGTGACAACTCAAGACTCAGCCCCTGTGATAGAAACAGAACGAAGGCTTTCGTGGCGCCGTAGATCGACATGCCGAACTCGGACGCAAAACCCACCACCGAGCCGATATTGACGATCGCGCCGGTACCGGATTGCGCGAAGCGCTGAGCGATCGCCGCAGCGAGCCGCGTCGGCGCTGTGGTGTTGAGCGAAATCAGGCGTTCGATGGCTTCGGCGGATTGCCCCAAAAATCCGCCCATCTGAGCCATGCCGGCGTTGTTGATCAAGATGCCGATCCGCGCATCATCACGCAGCCGGGTTTCAAGCGCGGATAAGTCGGCGGATTGGGTCAGGTCGGCCTGAATTACGTCGATGGCCACATTGCTTTCCTCGCGCAAGCGAGTTGCCATTTGATCCAGGCGCGACTTGTCGCGCGCCACGAGGACGAGATTGTGGCCACGATGGGCGAAGCGCTCGGCGTAGGTCCCGCCGATGCCGCTGGAGGCACCGGTAATGAAGACGGTCGGAAGCGTGGTCATGGGTGTTTCCCTTTCAATGAATCGTTCTGATTGGGGGCAAATACGGAGGCCGTCACAACATCTTGACGACGACCTTGCCCCTGGATCGCCCTTGGGCGAGATACTCAAGTGCTTCCTTTGCCTGATCGAACGGAAACACCTTGTCGATGACGGGCTGGATGCGCTCTGCTTCAAGGAGTGCGCCGATTTCTGCGAGTTGAGCGCCATCGGGGCGCGCAAAGAGAAACGAGTAGGTGACGTCCTGCTTTCTTGCAAGGCGCATGACCTTGCGGCTCATCAAACCGAAGACGAATCTCAGGATGAAGTTGAGCCCTCGAGTACGAGCGAATGCCGCGTCCAGCGGCCCGACGAGAGAGACGATCTTGCCCCCTGGCGTGAGGATGCCGAGGGATTTCTCGATCGCGTCCCCCTTGACGGTGCCGAGCACAGCGTCGTAGCCACGCAGCACACTCTCGAATTTCTGTTTCTTGTAGTCGATCACCTCGTCGGCGCCCAGGTTGCGCACCAGTTCGACATTTCCCGTACTGGTGGTCGTCCCGACCTTGGCGCCCAGGTGCTTGGCCAGCTGGATTGCGAAGGTGCCAATGCCGCCAGAGCCCGCTGGGATGAACACCTTCTGTCCGGAACGAAGATTCGCCCGCTCCTTCAGCGCTTGCCACGAGGTGAGTCCGACCATCGGGATTGAGGCTGCCTGCACAAAGTCAAGATTCTTCGGCTTTGGCGCGGCAAGGTTTTCCGGTACCACCGCAAACTCGGCGATAGCGCCCGTACCACGGTCGAAGATGTTGGCGAAAACGGCATCGCCTGGCTTGAAACGGGTCACGCGACTGCCGACCTCGGTCACCACACCGGCCAGATCGCTGCCCAGCGTCGCCGGAAGCTGAAAATACAGGATCGGCTTGAATACTCCCGCCAGGATCATGTTGTCGACCGGGTTCACGCTCGCGGCGTGGACTTGTACGAGCAATTCGTCGGGCTTCAGCGTGGGACGGGGCACGTCGGTGAACCCGATCTCGGGCGACTTGCCATAGCGTTTGAAGGTGAGTGCTTTCATTGTTTGATTTCTCATTTCTAACCAAATGGATCAGTTGGCGAGGAAGTCCAGCACCGCAGGCACAAAGCGCTGGTGATGCTGAAAGACGCCACCGTGCCCGGAGTTCGGATAGATCGTGAGCTTGGCGTTTGGCAAGCGACGCGCCATGTCGCCGGAATGGCTGCTTTTGACCATGAGGTCATGGTCGCCATTGGCGACGAGAACGGGTTGGGTGATGAGCGAGAGATCGTCCGGCGCGCTGAGGCCAGCGGTTTTGATCGCCTTCAACTGAGCGCCTCGCGCCTGTAGGGAAATGGGCTTGTCCCGGTTTGCCGTACGTTCCTTCAACCGGGAGAAGTAGTCTTTCGCGGCGCGCTTGCCCTCCAGTGTGCGGGGGAAGAACAGGAAATTCCTTGGATCGCTCAGCGTCAGCGCCGCCTTGAGGTAAGCGATGACGGCGATCCGGTTGATCTCGTCGATCCCGCCACCGCCCCTCGGCCCCGTTCCGGCGAGGACCATCCGGCGCACGAGTTCGGGAGCCTGCAAAGCCACCATTTGCGCAACGCCGCCGCCCAAGGAGAAGCCGAGCAGATCAACCTGCGTGAGCCCCAGAGCCCGAATGAAGGCGATGGCATCCTGTCCCATCTCCTCGATGGTGTGGGGTACCGCGCCTCCCGATGCACCGACGCCGCGATTGTCAAACGCGATCACCCGCCGTTGCGCGGCGATGCCGTCGATAATTCTTGGATCCCAGTCATCAAGAACGGCCATCAGGTGGTGCAGGAAGATCACCGGCACGCCGGATTCGGGGCCGAGTTCCCGATAGACAAACGGTACTCCGTCAACATCAATCGTGCGGGTCGACACATTTTTCCATTTCACACTGCTCATCTATAAATTCTCCGTGCGGGGTAGATTGCTTGTCGTCGAGGTGTTACTATCAATTTGAGACGCACGATACTACCAATTTAATAGTAAGTCACTACCTAAATAGTATGGACAGCGAAAATACTTGCAATGAACCCTGCCCCATAGCGCGCAGCCTGGCTTTTGCCGGTGACGCGTGGAGCCTGTTGATCCTGCGCGACGCCCATGCTGGCCTGACGCGCTTCGATCAGTTTCGGAAGAGCCTCGGCATCGCACCGACGATGTTGACCCGCCGGCTGGCGACACTGACCGAGGAAGGGTTGCTGGAGAGACAGCGCTACTCGGAACACCCGCCGCGTGAGGAGTATCTGCTGACCGCTGCCGGCCGCGATTTTCTGCCAGTGCTTTTCATGATTGGCGCTTGGGGACGCCAATACCGGGGCGGCGGCAAGTTGGTTCGATTCGTCGACGCTGAAACTGGAACGGAGATTAATGCGGTGGCCGTGGATGAAGTCACTGGGGCGAAGATCGGGACTCGCCCGATACGCATGGTCACGCCCGATGAAAGCTGACAGGGGGTTCGTGAGACGGGCTTTTTTGCGTCGGCATGACGAATGTTGCCAGCTTGTTTCCCCGTTTCACATCAACAGCGACTAAGAAAATCGTAACTGCCGGTGTCTTGCGTCGCGTTTTTCACGGTCTGGGCCGGTTGCGGGCCTGTGTTGCGGCGGAGCATCTCGCGGTTACATGCGGTTTTCCTATGTAGTTTATAAATTCTAACGATATAAACGTAAATATAACTATAGTGTATTTGTTTTCACGTTTAAAGTGTGTAAACTAAACAAACTACGGGCTGCAGAATAGCTCTGTGCAGGTGGGTTGCGGAACGCTATCGAATTCCAGATTCCGAGGTGGTCCGTCGCTGAGTTGCGGTAATGCACACCGCAGTCGAGGAGTATGTTTGTCGATCTCGGCGGCGTAAGCGGGAGAAACGAGTGTGGCATAATCAGGCAACAACAAGAAAAACAGACGCCCACGCAGACTGTCCGCGAAAAGCAAGATTGTTCGGGAGCGGATGGTGATGCCGATAATCGATTCACGTCTTCTCCTAGCTATGACCGACACCAACATTCTTGAGCACATCGCCCACATTCAGCCAACGCTCAAGCGCGG
>JAGNOM010000414.1 GCA_017990155.1 Propionivibrio sp.
GGCAGTGCAGAGCCGGCCGGGGAAGTCTCGCCGATCCTGGCAGCGGAAACCGCCGAGCTGCTGCGCGAAGCGAAGAACGTCATCATCGTTCCGGGTTATGGCATGGCCGTGGCGCAGGCACAGCACACGGTCTACGAGATCACGCAATACCTGCGCAGCAAGGGCGTCAATGTCCGCTTCGGAATTCACCCGGTCGCCGGGCGCATGCCGGGGCACATGAACGTGCTGCTCGCCGAAGCCAAGGTTCCCTACGACGTCGTCTTCGAAATGGACGAACTCAACGAGGACTTCCCGGCGACGGATGTGGCGATGGTCATCGGCGCCAACGACATCGTGAATCCGGCCGCGCAGGAAGACCCGGGCAGCCCGATCGCCGGCATGCCGGTGCTCGAGGTGTGGAAGGCGAAGACCTCGATTGTCATGAAGCGCAGCATGGCTTCGGGTTATGCGGGCGTCGACAATCCGCTGTTCTATAAGGACAACAACCGGATGCTCTTCGGCGATGCGAAGAAGATGCTGGATGAGGTTCTGGTGGCGCTGAAAGCCTGATTCATCGCTTGACGGCCGATGGTCGCGAGCCGGGTGCTCAAGCCATTGGCCGGATCGTCGAAATTTGATTTGTCGTGACGGGAGTGAAGCATGGAGGTCAGGGAAGTACTGAAGGTCAAGGATTCGGCGCTCTTTACCGCGCATCCGAACACGCTCCTGTCCGAGGCCGTCATCATGATGGCCGAGAACGACATCGGCGCCGTTGTGGTGATGGAGGCCGGGCGGCTGGTGGGCATGCTGACCTTCCGCGAGGTGCTTCGCATCCTGGCGCAACGGCAAAGCGAACGGCGCGTCGGGCCGACGCCGCCGATTGCCGAAATTCTCGTCGGCGAAGCGATGCAGACCAATCCGCCGACTACGTCCCCTTCCATGGATATCGACGAGTTGCGCCGCCTGATGGTGACGACGCATACGCGCTACGTGCCGGTCATGGACGCCGACACCTTGATGTGCGTCATCTCATTCCACGATGTGGCCAAAGCCGTTCTTGAAGAGCGTAATTTCGAGAACAAGCTGCTCAAGGCGTATATCAAGGATTGGCCAAAAGAAACGGAATAGCCGCGGCGTTTGCCGGAGTCGCACTCATCGACGCGGCTCCTGCATTCGGCGAGCGTTCTGCGGCGCCGATCGGTGTCACAGAATCGTGACACTCCATCTTGTATGATTCAGCAGTTCATTCGGGTACGCCATGTTGATCCATCCCCAGTTCAATCCCGTCGCCCTGTCCGTGGGGCCGCTCTCCATCCACTGGTACGGCCTGATGTATCTCGCGGCTTTCTTCCAATTCTGGTGGCTGGGAAAGCATCGAATCCAGACGCATCCTCAGTTGTTGCGGGCGGGCTGGACGGTTCAGCAACTCGATGACTTGCTGTTCTACGGCGTGCTTGGTGTCATTCTTGGCGGTCGTCTTGGTCAGGTGCTCTTCTACGAGCCGGGCTATTACCTTTCCAATCCGGCGCAGATCCTCGCGATCTGGCAGGGCGGCATGTCGTTTCATGGCGGCTTCCTTGGCGTCCTCGTGGCAATGGGCCTGTGCGCGCGCAAATGGCAACGGTCGTGGCTCGACATCACCGATTTCATCGCGCCGCTGGTGCCGCTCGGGCTGGCCGCCGGCCGGATCGGCAACTTCATCAACGGCGAACTGTGGGGGCGGGTCGCCGATCCGTCGCTGCCCTGGGCGATGGTGTTCCCACGCGTCGATGACCTGCCGCGCCATCCGTCGCAGTTGTATCAGGCCGGGATGGAAGGACTGATGCTGTTTGTCGTGTTGTGGATCTACTCGGGAAAAGTACGGCCACGCGGTGCTGTCTCGGGCGTTTTCCTCATTGGCTACGGAGTTTTCCGCTTTCTGGCGGAGTTTTTCCGCACGCCGGATGACGGTATTTTTGGCCTCTCGGAGGTGATCAGCATGGGGCAATGGCTCTCACTTCCGATGATCCTGATCGGCGTCCTGATGCTCGTCAGCGCTCATCGGCGCAACGTCTAGACTGGGGATTGCTGAACACATATTCACGAGCAAGGAGAACTCAGGTGGCAGATGGAATCGTTGCAAGAGGTCTGAAGAAGGTGCGCAAGATGCTGACGGAGAATCCGTCGGCCGGCAAGCTCACGGAACGGCAGCTGAACCAGATCCGCGATCGGCTCAAGGAGTGTGCCGCGGGACTGGGCGGCGAAGTATCGGTCCGGCAGCGTGCTGCCCGGCTGGCAGAAACCTATCTGGGCCTGGGCGACGAAGGTCGCGCGGCCTTCCTGCGCATCGTCGCCACCGAGTTCGGGCCGGACCCGAAAGCGGTTGAAAAGGCCCATGCGCAGTATCAGGCTGCAATCGGCGGCGATGCGCAATGGTCGGCCGAATCGGCGCTGCGCGGCGCCATGCGTTCATCGCGTCTGCGCATCCTCACCCAGTTCAACGCGATTCCGCAGGGGGTCAAGTTTCTTGTCGACATGCGGGCCGATTTGCTGCGTTTCCTGGAGAAAGATCCGGCGTTGCGCTCGCTTGACCGCGAACTGGAAGCGCGGCTCGGCGCCTGGTTCGACGTGGGATTCCTCGAGTTGCATCGCATTTCCTGGAATTCGCCGGCGATCCTGCTGGAGAAACTGATCGAGTACGAGGCCGTGCATGAAATCCGCTCGTGGAGCGATCTCAAGAACCGGCTCGATTCCGACCGCCGCTGCTACGCCTTCTTCCACCCGCGCATGCCGATGGAGCCGTTGATCTTCGTCGA
>JAGNOM010000109.1 GCA_017990155.1 Propionivibrio sp.
CGCGACGAATTGTGGCAAGCCTATCTTGATCGACTCGCTGAGGCTGGCGCTAGCCGCGATCCGGCTGAATGTCCGCCACCACCGCCGAAACCGACTCCATCATGTGGCGTCAAACGCTGATTTTCGATCGTTCTCTTTAAGCACTTACGATGAATCCTGAAAGCAAGACACACTTCGGTTTCGAACAGGTTGCCGAAGCCGAAAAGGCCCGCCGCGTCGCCGAGGTTTTCGATTCCGTGGCGCAGCGCTACGACATCATGAATGACCTGATGTCCGGCGGCATGCATCGCCTGTGGAAATCATTCACCATCGCCCGCAGCGGCGTGCGCGAAGGCTCGCGCGTGCTCGACGTCGCCGGCGGCACCGGCGATCTCTCGCTCGCTTTCGCGCGCAAGGTCGGCAAGAGCGGTCAGGTCTGGCTGACCGACATCAACAACGCGATGCTGACGCATGGGCGCGACCGTCTCTGCGACAAGGGATTCATGTTGCCCGTGGCGCAGTGCGATGCCGAGAAGCTGCCGTTCCCGGACGACTATTTCGATTGCGTCACGGTTGCCTTCGGACTGCGCAACATGACGCACAAGGATGCGGCGCTGGCCGAAATGCGCCGCGTGCTGCGCCCGGGTGGTCGCCTGCTGGTCCTTGAGTTCTCCCAGGTCTGGAAACCACTCGCGCCGGTGTACGACCTCTACTCGTTCAAGATCATTCCGCGCATCGGCGAAATCATCACCAAAGACGCAGCCAGCTACCGCTACCTCGCCGAATCAATCCGCGTCCATCCCGACCAGGAAACGCTCAAGGGCATGATGGAGCACGCCGGTCTTGAGAAGGTCGAGTACTTCAACCTGACGCTGGGCGTCGTCGCACTGCATCGTGGCTTCAAGTTCTAGGAGAAGTCAGATGCGAGGCATGCCTATCACGGCGACGACGAAACCTTGGTTGCGCTCAGGTTCTGGCAGTGGGATTCAATCATGTTTCTCCCGCTAGCGCTCAAGGCAATCAATCACGTTCTGGCGGGCGAAGATTGGGCGCTTCGGCGTTTACAGGCGTTCTCGGGTCAATCGCTCCGGATTGAACTCGGTCGATTGGAATTGCCTCTGCAGATCGGCGCCACCGGATTACTGGTCGCAACAACGTCGGGCGATTCTTCCGGGACTGAGCCGCCAGCCGTCACGATCACGCTCCCGGCCGACGCGCCAGCACGACTCATCCTCGACCGCGCCGCACTGGTCGGTTCGGTGCACATAAGCGGCTCGGCGGAACTGGCCGAATGCCTCAGTTTCGTATTCAAGAACCTGCGCTGGGACGCCGAGCATGATCTGGCGCAAAAGCTTGGCGATATCGCAGCACGGCGCGTCGTCGAAGGCGGAAAGCGGTTTTTCGGCTGGCAGGCACTGCAGATCAATAATTTGGCCGGCAACGTTCTCGACTTTTTTACTGCAGAGCAGCCCACGCTGGTTCAGCAAGGCACTGCGACGCTCTTCGCTTCTACAGTCGCTCAAACTGAATGCGCCGTCAAACAGCTTGAAACCCGGATCGCAAAGCTCGAACGCTTGGGCAAATAGGTCTGGTCTGGTGCCAGGAATGAGAAAGGGCGGGTGACTTCACCCGCCCTTCTTTTTGAACGATCACGTATGCGGTCAGTGCTGGTGCTTGCGAACCCGCTTGATCGCCTTCAGCTGTGCTACAGCCTGTGCCAGTTCCGCTTCGGCGGTGGCGTAGTTGACGTCCGCATCGCGATTCTTCAGTGACTCTTCGGCATGGCGCCGCGCCTCGATCGCTTTCGCCTCATCCAGATCGTGCGCACGGATGGCCGTATCTGCAAGCAGCGTGATCAGGGTTGGCTGAACCTCCAGCACACCGCCAGAGACATAGACCAACTCGTACTCTTCCCGATCAGGCACCTTCAGGCGGACCGTACCCGGCTTGACGCGCGTCAGCAGCGGTGCATGGCGCGGGTAGATACCCAACTCCCCAGCCTCACCCGGAAAAACGGCAAAGTCAGTCTCGCCCGAAAATATCAATTCTTCGGCACTGACAACGTCAACATGAACTCTGAGTGGCATCGTGTATTCCCTTGCTCGGACCGGGCTGGATCAAGCGACTCATCCCGGTCTGCGCAGTGTTGAACTTAGAGGGTTTTGGCTTTCTCGAAGACTTCCTCGATGCTGCCGACCATGTAGAACGCCTGTTCCGGAATGCTATCGCACTCACCCTCGACGATCATCTTGAAGCCCTTGATCGTTTCCTTGAGCGGCACATACTTGCCTGGCGTTCCCGTGAAAACTTCGGCAACACTGAACGGCTGCGACAGGAAGCGCTGGATTTTCCGTGCGCGATAAACAGCCAGCTTGTCCTCAGGCGACAGCTCGTCCATACCCAGAATCGCGATGATGTCACGCAGTTCCTTGTACTTCTGCAACGTCATCTGGACCGCACGCGCGACCTTGTAGTGTTCCTCGCCAACAACCTGCGGATCGAGCTGACGCGATGTCGAATCGAGCGGATCGACCGCCGGATAGATACCAAGTGCGGCGATATCGCGCGAGAGAACGACGGTCGAGTCAAGGTGCAGGAAGGTTGTTGCCGGTGATGGATCGGTCAAGTCATCCGCTGGCACATACACGGCCTGAATCGAGGTGATTGAGCCGACCTTGGTCGAGGTGATGCGTTCCTGCAGGCGGCCCATTTCTTCGGCCAGCGTCGGCTGGTAGCCGACGGCAGAAGGCATTCGACCGAGGAGCGCCGAGACTTCGGTACCGGCCAGCGTGTAGCGGTAGATGTTGTCGACGAAGAACAGAATGTCGCGACCGTCGTCACGGAAGCGCTCAGCCATCGTCAAGCCGGTCAGTGCCACACGCAGACGGTTGCCTGGTGGCTCGTTCATCTGACCGAAAACCATCGCGACCTTGTCGAGAACGTTCGAATCCTTCATTTCGTGATAGAAGTCGTTGCCTTCACGCGTCCGCTCACCGACGCCGGCAAAAACCGAGAGACCCGAGTGTTGCTTGGCGATGTTGTTGATCAATTCCATCATGTTGACGGTTTTGCCGACGCCGGCGCCACCGAACAAGCCGACCTTACCGCCCTTCGCGAACGGGCAAACGAGATCGATCACCTTGATGCCGGTTTCGAGCAGGTCGACCGACGGCGACAACTCGTCAAACTTCGGAGCGATCTGGTGAATCGAGCGCCGCTCTTCGGTGCCAATGGGGCCGGCTTCGTCGATCGGGCGACCGAGCACATTCATGATGCGACCGATCGTCGCGTCGCCCACCGGAACGGAAATCGGCGCGCCGCTGTTATTGACCTTCATGCCTCGACGCAGACCGTCAGACGACCCCATGGCGATCGTGCGGACGATACCGTCACCCAGCTGCTGCTGGACTTCGAAGACCAGATCCGTCTCGCAGCCTTCGTGTTCTTCCGTTTTATCGAGCGAAAGAGCGTCGTAGATTTTTGGCATCGCGTCGCGTGGGAACTGAATATCCACCACGGCGCCGATGCACTGAACAATGTTTCCTTGACTCATCGTCGTATCCTCAATCGATTAACTTGGTTCGCGTGGTCAGACAGCCGCTGCGCCGCTGACGATTTCCGAGAGTTCTTTGGTGATCGCCGCCTGGCGCGCCTTGTTGTAGGCCAGCTTCAGTTCGCCAATCACGTTCTTGGCGTTGTCCGAGGCAGACTTCATCGCCACCATCCGCGCGCTTTGTTCCGACGCCATGTTTTCAGCAACCGCCTGGTAAAGCACAGCCTCAACGTAACGGACGAGCAAATCGTCAATGACGGTCTTGGTATCCGGCTCGTAGATATAGTCCCAGCGGCTATGCGAAGTGCTGCCGACCAGTTCGCCCGACAACGGCAAAACCTGCTCGATGACCGCTTCCTGCTTCATGGTGTTGATAAAGCGAGTGTAGGCGACGTACAGCACGTCGATTTCGCCATTGACGTAAGCGTCAAGCTGAACCTTGGCCGGACCGATCAACTTCTCCAGATGCGGCGTATCGCCCAGGCCAACAAGGTGCGAAACGATATCAGCGCCGGCACGCATCATGAAACCAAAGCCCTTGTTGCCGACAGCGGTCACCTTCAGCTTCTTGCCCTCGGCATCCCATTCTTTCATCTTGCCGAGCGCCAAGCGCAGGACGTTGGTATTCAACCCCCCGCACAAGCCCTTGTCGGACGTGATGGCGATCAACCCAACCGCCTTGACTTCAGAACGCTTTTCCAGAAACGGATGACTGTAGTCGGTCAACGCATGCGAGAGGTTGCCGGCAACCCGTCGGATCTTCTCGCCGTAGGGACGAGCTGCACGCATCCGGTCCTGCGCTTTGCGCATTTTGGATGCGGCGACCATCTCCATCGCCTTGGTGATCTTGCGCGTGCTTTCGACGCTCTTGATCTTGTTACGAATCTCTTTGCCGCTTGCCATGGCAATAATCTCCCTGACGATCAGGCCAACGTGGCCTTGAACTCCTCAATCGCCTTGGAAAGCGCCTGCTCGGCTTCGGCATCAAGTTCTTTGGTGGCCTCGATTTTCTCGATGAGGCTGGCGTATTTTTGCTTGATGAACACCTGCATCTGACGTTCAACATCAAGCGCCTTCTTGACCTCCACCCCATCGAACTGACCTTTGTTGACCGCCAGGAGGGTGATCGACATTTCTGCTACGGTCATCGGCGAGTACTGCGGCTGCTTCATCAATTCGGTGACCAGACGACCCCGATCAAGCTGCTTGCGGGTTGCTTCATCAAGGTCCGAAGCGAACTGTGCAAACGCGGCCAATTCACGATACTGAGCGAGAGCAAGACGCACGCCGCCGCCGAGCTTCTTGATGATCTTCGTTTGCGCTGCGCCACCCACCCGGGACACCGAGATACCGGCATCGATTGCGGGACGAATGCCCGAATTGAACAGATCGGTATCAAGGAAGATCTGGCCGTCCGTAATCGAAATCACGTTGGTCGGAACGAACGCCGAAACGTCGCCGGCCTGCGTTTCAATAACCGGAAGTGCAGTCAACGATCCCGTTTTTCCTTTGACTTCACCATTGGTGAATTTCTCGACCCATTCCTCAGAAACACGGGCCGCACGTTCGAGCAGGCGGGAGTGCAGGTAGAAGACGTCGCCCGGGTAGGCTTCGCGCCCAGGCGGACGACGCAGCAACAGGGAGACCTGACGATAAGCCCAGGCTTGCTTGGTCAAATCATCATAAATGATCAGCGCATCCTGGCCGCGATCGCGGAAGTACTCGCCCATCGTGCAACCCGCGTAGGGCGCGATGAACTGAAGGGCCGCAGATTCAGCAGCAGTCGCAGCGACAACAATCGTGTACTCCATGGCACCGTGCTCTTCGAGCTTGCGCACCACGTTGGCAACCGTCGATGCCTTTTGTCCGATCGCGACATAGATACAGAAGAGATCCTTCCCCTTCTGGTTGATGATCGTATCGACGGCAACAGCGGTCTTGCCTGTCTGGCGGTCGCCGATGATCAATTCACGCTGCCCCCGACCGATCGGCACCATCGCGTCAATCGACTTGAGACCGGTTTGCACTGGCTGCGAAACCGATTTACGCCAGATGACGCCGGGCGCAACCTTTTCGATCTTGTCGCTCAGCTTCGCGTTGATCGGGCCTTTGCCGTCGATCGGCTGACCCAGCGAGTTGACCACGCGACCCAGCAGTTCCGGACCAACCGGCACTTCAATGATGCGCCCCGTCGTTTTGACCGTATCGCCTTCGCTGATGTGTTCGTACTCGCCGAGCACCACAGCACCAACCGAATCGCGCTCGAGATTCAACGCCATGCCGTACGAGCCGCCCGGAAACTCGAGCATTTCACCTTGCATGACATCGGCCAGGCCGTGAATACGACAGATCCCGTCCGTCACAGTGACGACCGTCCCCTGAGTACGGGTCTCGGCGCCAACGTCTAGATTCTGAATCTTGTTCTTGATCAGTTCGCTGATCTCGGAAGGATTCAACTGCATTTATTTCTCCTAGTTCTTTAGCGCCGTAGCCATCGCGTCAAGCTTGCCGCGAACAGAGGCGTCGAGTATCTGGTCACCCACCGCGACTTTGACGCCGCCAATCAGCGAAGCGTCGACCTCGACACGGGGTTGCAAGTGAGTACCAAAATGCGACTCAAGTTGTTTCACAAGCGGAGTCAGTTGTGCATCATCCAAGGGGTAGGCACTGGTAATCACCGCCTCCTTGACGCCCTCGTCTGCACTCTTGAGCTGTTCGAAGATCTCACAAATCTGTGGCAGGACATCGAATCGTTCGTTTTCGGCCAGCAAGCCAATGAACGATGACAACTCCTTGTCCCGCGCCTCACCTGTCAGCGAAATGAACAAATCGACGACCTGATTGGCAGAAAGCTTCGGGTTGCCAATGACTTTCGCCATTTCGGGATCCTGAGCAACAGCGGAAAGCCGCTGCAAACGCTCCGACCACACTGCCAACGACTGGCCTTCCTTCCCTAGCCGAAACACTGCTTGGGCGTAAGGACGGGCAATGGTGACTGTTTCAGCCATGAGCGTTATAGATCCTGTTTGATGGTCGCCAAAATGTCGGCGTGAGCCTTGGCGTCCACTTCGCGGCGAAGAATTTTCTCGGCACCAGCGACCGCCAACTCAGCGACACGCTCTCTCAGTGATTCACGGATACGTGCAGCGTCCTGCTCAATCTCGACGTGCGCGTTGGCAACCACCTTGTCGGCCTCGACTCGCGCCTGTGCCTTAGCGTCCTCAATGATCTGCTCGGCTCGCCGTTCGGCCTGGACGATCAACTCCGCGACCTTTTCCTTGCCTTCGCGCATCGCCTCGGCAGAGTGCTTCGCTGCCAGATCAAGACTTTGCCGACCACGTTCCGCGGCAGCCAAGCCTTCGGAAATCTTGGCTGCGCGATCGTCGAGTGCCTTGACGATTGGCGGCCACACGAATTTCATCGTGAACAACGCGAGAATGATGAACACAGCGACCTGTGCCAATAACGTAGCATTCAGATACACGTCATATACCTTTCCGTGGAATGGACAGGGTGTTCGTCAAAGACTTACTTGAGGAACGTCGAGATGGCAAACCACACCGCGATACCGGTTCCGATAATGAACGCCGCGTCGATCAGACCTGCGAGGATGAACATTTTCACCTGCAATTCATTCATCAGTTCCGGCTGACGTGCCGAAGCCTCAAGATACTTGCCCCCCATCAAACTGATACCGATACACGCTCCAATAGCGCCGAGGGCGATGATCAGACCGCAGGCAAGGGCAACGTTCCCGAATACTTGTTCCATGACTACTCCTTCAGATTGATTTACCAGCAAAGTTGTTAAAAAGAAAAACCCAAGCTGCCGACTAGTGACTCTCGTGCGCCTGCCCGAGATAGACCAGTGTCAGCATCATAAAGATGAACGCCTGCAAGACAACAATAAAGATATGAAACAGCGCCCACATCGTTCCTGTGATCAAGTGCCCGATCCAAAGCAACGACCCTCCGAACAGGGACATCGACGGAGCAGCCATGCCCATCAGGGCAATCAACAGGAAAAGCAACTCGCCCGCGTACATGTTGCCGAATAGCCGCATGCCGTGCGATACCGTTTTCGCGACAAACTCGATGATCTGCATCAGGAAATTGGGCAACCAGAGCAAGGGATGATTGCCAAACGGCGCCGTAAACAATTCATGAACCCAGCCGCCCAGACCTTTGACTTTGATGTTGTAGTAAAAGCAGAGAAGCAAAACACCAACCGATAAACCCAGCGTTCCGTTCAAATCTGCCGTCGGGACCACGCGAAGATAAGCATGCGGGTTACCCGTCAGTTTTTGCCAAAGCGTTGGCAGCAAATCCACCGGCAAGAAATCCATCGAATTGAGCAGGAAGACCCACACGAAGACCGTTAGCGCCAGTGGGGCAATGAATTTCCGCGAACGCTCGTTGTGCACAATTGCCTTGGCCTGATTGCCCACCATTTCGATAAGGATTTCAAGCGCCGCCTGAGCGCGACCCGGCACTCCTGCCGTCGATTTTCTGGCGACCAACCACATCAGGAACAAGCCGACGATGCCGAGAAAAACCGAAAAGAACACCGTGTCGTAATTAATGATCGAGAAGTCGACCATTTGGGTCTGCGGATGCCCGGAAGAGTTCAGGTTGGCGAGGTGGTGAAGGACGTATTCGCCCGCGTTCGGCGCGCTTGTGGCAGCTTCGTGACCTGTCGACATGTTCAGTTCTTCTCTTTATTCCAAAAAGCAAAAAACAGCGCTTGCGTGGCAAGCACCAAGCCGAGCAACATGGAAGGCCAGTGCAGATCGGCGTACCCCTTTGCAACCAACAACAGCAACGCGACGATTGCTGCCATCTTGACCAACTCGC
>JAGNOM010000415.1 GCA_017990155.1 Propionivibrio sp.
TGCCGAATCCAAAAGTCCTGATCCTCGACGAACCGACGCGCGGCGTCGACGTCGGCGCCAAGTACGAGATCTACAAGCTGATGTTCGAACTCGTCAAGCAGGGACTCTCGATCATCATGATCAGTTCCGAACTGCCGGAAGTCCTGGGGATTTCCGACCGCGTGCTGGTTATTGGCGAGGGCCAGTTGCGAGGCGACTTCATCAATAAGGATTTGACCCAGGAGCAGATTCTCACTGCTGCTCTGGGGCAGGCCGCTGAGTTAGCCGCGTAAGCGGTTGCGCATAGTTCATATCTTTACGAGAAAGTGGAATAAAAATGGCTACCGCTACCAAGAACTTCAAGAGGTTCTTTTCGCAGTACAAGATCCTGACGCTGCTGTTTGCGATCGTCGTGATCTGGGTGTTCTTCGGCCAACTCACGGAAGGCGCCTTCCTGACGCCGCGGAACTTCTCAAACCTGCTCCGCCAGATGGCCATCACCGGCATGCTCGCTTCCGGCATGGTCTTTGTCATCATTTCCGGAGAAATCGACCTATCCGTCGGCGCCTCGCTCGGCCTGCTCGGCGGCATCGCAGCCATCATGGACTACACCTACCACCTCCCGATCTGGGTAACGGTGGCTAGCGTCATCGCGCTCGGAATCGCCATCGGCCTCTTCAATGGCTACTGGATTGCCTACCTGCGCGTACCGTCCTTTATTGTCAGTCTGGCCGGCTTCCTCGCGTTCCGTGGCATGTTGCTGGGCATCACCAAGGGCACGACGGTTCCGCTGGAATCGCAAGGTCTGGTCCTGATCGGACAAGGCTACCTGCCCATCACGCTCGGCAACATTCTCGGTGTCGTCGTCTTCGGATTGCTGGCATTCCTGGCCATCAAGACGCGTGCTGGTCGCATGCAGCACGGTCTTTCGGTCGCCCCGCTCTGGCAGGACGTAGCCAAACTTGCCGTCATCGCTGTCCTGATCGTCGGTTTCGTCTACACGCTGAACCAGTACGAAGGCATTCCGGTACCGGTCCTCGCCACTCTGATCATCCTTGGCGTTTTCAGTTTCATCGCCAACAAGACCGTCTTTGGTCGCCGCATTTACTCAATCGGCTCCAACGTCGAAGCAACCCGCCTCTCCGGTGTAAACGTCCGTTTCATCAAGATGATGGTCTTCGGCATGATGGGCCTGATGTGCGCCTTTGCCGGCCTGACGACGACGGCACGCCTCGCAGCAGGCTCGCCTTCAGCCGGTAATCTTGGCGAACTCGACGCGATTGCTTCGTGCTTCATCGGCGGTGCTTCCAGCCGCGGTGGTGTGGGCACGGTCTACGGCGCACTAATCGGCGCGCTGATCATGGCCAGCCTGGACAACGGGATGTCGATGCTCGGCGTCGATACGTTCTGGCAGATGATCGTCAAAGGCTCCATCCTGCTGCTCGCCGTCTGGGTCGACGTTGTTTCGGGCGCCGGCAGCGACCGCTGATCGCCGTATCGAGACAAACCAACCCGCTTTCCGCGCACGACGCCGTATTGGCCAATCCGCGCGGAAAGCCCGACAGGCCTGCTTGTAGAACGTTTTTTTAGGGGACACCATCGTGCAAATTCTGGGTATTGATGTCGGTGGAACAGGAATCAAGGCTGCCATCGTCGAAACGACGACCGGCGAGCTCATCAGCGAACGCACGCGCGTCGAAACGCCGCGCCCGGCGACGCCGGAAGCCATCGGCAAGACGCTGAAGACGGTCATCGCCGAGCACAAATGGAAGGGCCCGATCGGCATGGGCTTTCCGGCGGCGATCCAGCACGGCATCGCGCGCACGGCGGCCAACGTGGACAAGTCGTTCATCGGCCTCGAAGCGGCCGAGTTCTTTTCCAAGGCAACGGGCCAAACCATCTACATGGCCAATGACGCCGACGTCGCCGGCATGGCGGAAATGCACTTCGGCGCAGGCAAAGGCAACCCTGGCGTGGTGCTGATCATCACCATCGGCACCGGTTTGGGAACGGCGTTGTTCAGCGATGGCCACCTGATGCCCAACACCGAGCTGGGGCACGTCTTCCTGTCCAACGGCGTCGAAGCCGAACGGTATGCGTCGGAAGCCGTCCGCATCACCAAGGATCTCAAGTGGAAGGATTGGGGCGAGCGCCTGAATCTTTACCTGACGACGATGGAAAGCCTGCTTTGGCCGGACCTGATCGTGCTCGGCGGTGGCGTCAGCGAGAAACTGCACAAGTTCTCGCCGATGATCACGACCAAGGCGCCGGTTGTGGCCGCCAGCTTCCTGAATCAGGCGGGCATCGTCGGTGCCGCCCTGTTCGCTGAGGAATCGCTGAACCGGAAGAAGTAGTACAACCAGGCAAGTTCTACCGACTTGCTTTAGAAATCGATAGCGCAACCCGATAGACCATCGGCTTGCGCTATTTTGTTGTCGCCGTGCGCCGGAATTCAGTCGGTGTGGCGCCCTTGAGTTCAAGGAAACGACGGTTGAAGTAGGCGATGTTCCTGAAGCCGACCTCCTGACACACGCTATTCACGTACTGATCCGTATGCAGCAGCAACTGGCACGCTTTGCTGATGCGCAGATGCGTCAGGTAATCGGTGAAGGTGTTGCCGGTCGTGCGCTGGAAGAAACGCGAAAAGCCCGACTCTGACATGCCAACCAGCGCGCACAGGTCGCCCATCGACAGATCCTGGGCGTAGTTGTTGTTCAGAAAATCCAGGACGGTGTTGATTCGTTCCAACGACGACGGATCCTCGGCACTCTGCATACGCACGGTCGAGAGGA
>JAGNOM010000416.1 GCA_017990155.1 Propionivibrio sp.
GGTACGCGCTGGACGCCTTGCGCCGTGTTCATGATCATCGGCCAGATCGAGCAGATGAAGATCGTCCAGGTCGCCGCCGGATCGGCGCGCTGGAACACCAGCAGTCCGATCGGCAGCCAGGCCAGCGGCGAAACCGGGCGCAGCAGGCTGATCAATGGATTAACGAGACTGGAAAGCAGGGCGAAGCGCCCGAGCAGGAAGCCCGCCGGGATGCCGACCAGCGCCGCGATGCCGAAGCCGATGCCGACACGCTGAAGCGAGGCGAGGATGTTCCAGCCGATGCCCTGGTCGTTCGGTCCGTTGCTGTAGAACGGGTCGGCCAAAAGGATCGCTGCCGCCTCCCAGGTCTTGGCCGGCGAGGGAATACTGCCGCCCTTCATCGTGGCGACGTGCCAAAGGCCGATCATCAGCAACAGCCCAAGGATTGGCGGCAGCACCGCGGCGAAGAAGGCACGGATCGCTGCGGCGTGTTCCGTGGCGCTGCTCGGCGCGGCGGCGATTTCCAGTTGCTTGGCCGACGGGCGGGTCATGCGCAGCCCGCCCTCTTTCGCCGTGACAGTCGGCATGGCGTCTATCGTGATTGCCGTCATGGTGGTCTCCTTTCGCATTTCGATGATTCGGGACTAGCCCTTGACCTTGAAGCCATCGGCGTAAGCCTTCGGATCCTTGCCATTCCACACGACGCCGTCGATCAGCTTCGATTCGCGCAGCTCGTTCTTCGGAATCGGTGCCTTGACCTGCGCGGCCGCCTCCTTGTAGAGAGCGATCTGGTTCACCTTTTTCGCCACGGCGAGGTAGTCCGGGTGATCCTTGAGCAGCCCCCAGCGCTTGTGCTGCGTCATGAACCACATGCCGTCCGAGAGGTAGGGGAAATTCACCGCGCCGTCGTTGTAGAACTTCATGAAGTTCTTTTCCGACCAGCTCTTGCCGAGGCCATTTTCGTACTGGCCGATCATGCGGCTACGGATGACGTCGACGTCGGTATTGACGTAGGACTTGGCGGCGATGACTTCCGCTGTCTTGCTGCGGTTAGCCGGCGACGCATCGATCCACATCGAGGCTTCAAGGACGGCCATGATCATGGCGCGCGCCGTGTTCGGGTACTTCTGCACGAACTCGGCGGTGGTGCCGAGCACCTTCTCGGGGTGATCGGCCCAGACGTCCTGCGAGGTCGCGGCAGAAAACCCGATCTTGTCGATGATCGCGCGCTGGTTCCACGGTTCGCCGACGCAGCAGCCGTCCATGTTGCCGATGCGCATGTTGGCGACCATCTGCGGCGGCGGCACGACGATGCTCTTCACGTCCTTGACCGGATTGATGCCGTAGGTCGCCAGCCAGTAGTACAGCCACATGGCGTGCGTGCCGGTCGGAAAGGTCTGGGCGAAGGTGTAGTCGCGTTCCTTCTTGGCAACCAGCGCGGCGAGGCTCGCGCCGTCGGTGACACCCTTGTCCTTCAACTGGTTCGAGAGCGTGATGCCCTGGCCGTTGTTGTTCAGCGTCATCAGTGAAGCCATGTCCTTCTTCGGACCGCCAATGCCGAGCTGCACACCGTAGATCAGGCCGTACAGCACGTGCGCCGCATCGAGTTCGCCGTTGACCAGCTTGTCGCGCACACCGGCCCACGACGCTTCCTTGGTCGGCGTGATCTTGATCCCGTACTTCTTGTCGAAGCCCATGACCGAGGCCATGACGACCGAGGCGCAGTCAGTCAGCGGGATGAAGCCGATGCGGACTTCGTCCTTCTCCGGCTTGTCGGAGCCGGCGGCCCAGGCGCCCGAACTCAGTCCGGGAACGATTGAAGTACTCATCAGTGCGGCTCCAGTGGCAAGTTGCAGGCTGCGGCGCAGAAAATCGCGCCGGGTCGATTCCGCCGTGGCGGGAGTGATTAATTGGATCGTCGGTTCATGTTTCATCTCGATCTCCAGGGGTTACTCAAAAAAGCAATAAAAAAAGCGCCTGACCTCTGCCCGCGAAGGCAGAAGTCAGACGCCGTTGTCTTTTGGTCGAACCGCCGTTGGCTCGACACTCAACGATCAATTAGCAATGGCCGTGCCACTTCGCAGAAGATCGGACACTGCACCTTAAAAACAAGGTGTTACTGAACAAACCCGAGACAACTTGAGGCCAGAGAATTATTCTCAACACGCACCGCAAGTGTGCCTTTGGCGGGGTCGCGCACTCTCGTGGGGCAGTAATCCGAACTGTCCGAGCGGGTGAAATTGCTGACAGGCTGTGTTCCGCGCCTGACGCGCGGCATTACTTTCTTTTGTCTTGCCAAAAGAAAGTAAGCAAAGAAAAGTCGCGCCCACAGCGTCGCCCGGCTACGCCGGGTGCTCTGCGCTGCTCAGCCGCAACGGGGGCTGCGGAACTCGGGGCTTCGCCCCTCAGACAGTCCTCGCCCTTTTTCCCGTTGCGTCTTGCGCTGCTCGACGACGCAAAGGGCTGATTGAAAACCAGCCGAGTAGCAATCACCCGAGGTATCAGGTTCCGTTCGGTGTTATTCCCCCCTCGTGCAGCGCCGAGCAACGGAGTGCGGCCGGGGGCTGTCGGCGAGGACTGTTTGAGGGCCGCAGGCCCGAGTTCCGCAGCCGCCCGGCCGTACGAGTAGCGCAGGGCAGCCGGCGAAGCCGGCCGCGTAACGCGGGGGTCGCCTTTTCTTTGGCTTCTTTCTTTTGGCGACCCAAAAGAAAGAATGCCCGCGCGTCAGGCGCGGAAACCAACCCATCAGCCACCACACACAACGCAAACAAC
>JAGNOM010000417.1 GCA_017990155.1 Propionivibrio sp.
CGGCGGCACAGCCGATTGCGGTGGGCGACCTCGTGCTCCAGGTGTCGGCCAGCCTCGGCGTCACCTTCTATCCGCAGAGCGACGAGGTCGACGCCGACCAGCTGCTGCGCCAGGCTGACCAAGCCATGTACCAGGCCAAGCTCGCCGGCAAGAACCGCTATCACCTGTTCGACGCCGATCAGGACCGTAACGTGCGTGGGCTGAACGAGACCTTGCAGCAGATTCGTAGCGGCATCGGCAACGGCGAGTTCGTGATGCACTTCCAGCCCAAGGTCAACATGCGCTCGGGCGCGGTCATTGGCGCCGAAGCGCTGATCCGCTGGCAGCACCCCGAGAAAGGCTTGCTACCGCCGCTCGAGTTCCTGCCGCTGATCGAGGATCATCCGTTGGCTGTCGAACTGGGTGAATGGGTCATCGACGCCGCGCTGAAACACCGTGAAGACTGGCTGAAGAGTGGGCTGGACCTTCCGGTCAGCGTCAATATCGGCGCCCGCCAGCTGCAGCACGCCCACTTTGTCGAGCGCCTGAAGGCGACGCTCGCGCAGCGCCCGTCGTTCAAACCGGGCGACCTTGAAATGGAGGTGCTCGAGACGAGCGCGTTGAAGGATCTGGAACGCGTCGCGCGCATCATCGAAGCCTGCCGCGAGATCGGCGTCGAGTTTTCGCTCGACGATTTCGGCACCGGTTACTCGTCGCTGACCTACCTCAAACGCCTGTCGGTCAAACGGCTCAAGATCGACCAGAGTTTCGTGCGCCACATGCTCGACGACCCGGACGATCTGGCCATCCTCGAAGGCATCCTGGGACTGGCGACGGCTTTCCGGCGCAAGGTCATCGCCGAGGGCGTGGAAACCGTCGAGCACGGCGAAATGCTGCTGCAGCTGGGGTGCGATACGGCGCAGGGCTACGGCATCGCGCGCCCGATGCCGGCGGACCAGATCCCGGCCTGGGCCGCCGCGTGGCTTCCATTCGAAGCGTGGAAAGGGGTACCAATCATCCGGCGAGAGGACTTGCCGCTGCTCTACGCCCGAACCGAGCAGCGCGCCTGGCTGGCAACCGTCGAGGCCTATCTGGCCGGTGAGCGCGAGGCACCGCCGCTGCTCGACCTCCCCAGCAATAGCGCGTGCGCATGGCTGCGCGGCGAGGGGCATCAACACTACTGCGAACAGCCGGCGTTCCAGTCGGTCGAACGACAGTACCGGAAAATGCATGCGTTGGTGCAGCAGCTTTGCGGGCTTCAGGCGGCAGGAAAGGCCAACGAAGTCGGGAACCGACTGCCCGAGTTTCGCGCCGCTCGCGACGCACTGCTGGAGCAGATGAAGCAACTGTCACGATCTCCGCTGCACTGAATTCCGGTTGAGTTGTGCGGCGCAATATGCGAAGGTTGCGGGTTGCAAAAAAACGGTAAAGGAAGACCCATGCGCATTGAACAAGACATCAAACTCGACTTCAAGGATGTGCTTATCCGCCCGAAGCGCTCAACGCTCACCTCGCGTTCGGAAGTCGATATCTCACGCACCTACGAGTTTCTGCATTCGAAAAAGAAGTACCACGGCATCCCGATCATCGCCGCCAACATGGACACCACCGGCACCCTGGCCATGGCGCGGGCGCTGTCGCAGCACCAGGTGTCCACCGCCCTGCACAAGCACTATAGCGACGAGGAACTGCTGGCCTTCTTCGCCGAACCGCAGGGCGCGTCGAACTTCTATTCGATGGGCATCACCGCGCCCGACTTCGAGAAGTTCAAGCGCGTGATGGACCAGGCCAACGGCACGATCGAGAACGTCTGCGTCGACGTCGCCAACGGCTACACCAAAGCCTTCATCAGCTTCATCCATAAGCTGCGCGCGGCCTACCCCGAGATCACGATCATGGCTGGCAACGTCGTCACCGGCGAAATGACCGAGGAGTTGATCCTCGACGGTGTCGATATCGTCAAGGTCGGCATCGGTCCGGGCTCGGTGTGCACCACGCGCCGCATGGCCGGCGTCGGCTACCCGCAACTCTCGGCGATCATCGAATGCGCCGACGCTGCGCACGGCCTGCGCGGCTTCATTTGCGCCGATGGCGGCTGCACCTCGCCGGGCGACCTGGCCAAGGCCTTCGGCGCCGGCGCCGACTTCATCATGCTCGGCGGCATGCTCGCCGGCCATGACGAGTGCGGTTCGGACATCGTCGAAGTCAACGGCGTGAAGAAGATGCGCTTCTACGGCATGAGCTCGCGCGAGGCGATGACCAAGTACTCCGGCGGCGTCGCCGGCTATCGCGCGTCGGAAGGCAAGGAAGTGCTGCTCGACTACCGTGGCCCGGTCGAAAACACGCTGCAGGACATTCTCGGCGGCGTGCGTTCCGCCTGCACCTACGTCGGCGCACGCACGCTCAAGGAACTCTCCAAGCGCACGACCTTCGTCCGCGTCACACAGCAGATCAACGAAGTCTTCGGTCCGGCCCGCGACGACGCGAAACGATAAGCTCGCTCGCCCTGTCAAAAACCCGACGTAAACCGTCGGGTTTTTAATTTGCATCAATGCCCGACGTCCGGGTTCCCAGAATAATGGGTGCCTCAATCAACAACGACGGAGGAGACATCCATGAGTGGCGCTTTCTCGAAGTCGATGGCGCGCAACGTTTTCTTTGGCGGAACGATTTTCTTCTTCCTCCTGTTTCTTGCGCTCACCTTCGACACCATCAAGCAACTGCCCAAGCGCGACATGCGGCAGAACATCACGCCGCAGGTCGC
>JAGNOM010000418.1 GCA_017990155.1 Propionivibrio sp.
CACTCGCTGCACGAACTCAACATCACGCCGTGGAATCCGGCGCCGGCGCTTGGGCTGATCTACCTGCTGCGCTTCGGTGGTGTGGCCTTCCTGCCGTTGGCGCTGGCGATCTTCCTCGCCGACGCCTGGGTGCGCCATCTGCCGGTGTCGTTCATGGTCTCGGCGGGTCTGTCGGTGCTGCTCGCCGCTGGCTACTGGCTGATCGCCGCGCTGCTGCGCCGGCGCTTGTCGACCGGGGCGATCTTCAGCGACCAGCGCGGCTTGCTGGAGTGGGCCGTGATCGTTGTTGTCGGCACGCTGCTCAATAGTGCGTTCTACGTCGCCACGCTCCGCTTCGGCAACCTGATTCCCGGCAGTTCGGTGCAGGACGCTTTCATCCGCTACTGGGTCGGCGATTTCGTCGGCGTGTTGGTGACGATGCCGCTCCTTTGGCTGCTGCTCGACGGCCGCGGCGCCTTGCTCGTGCATGCCATTCTTCGGTCGTGGGAGTCGTTCGGCTACCTGGCGGCGACTGTGCTCGCGCTGTGGATTTCCTTCGGTGTGGACGTGGCCGCCGAGTTCAAGTACTTCTACCTGCTCTTCCCGCCGGTGATGTGGGCGGCGTCGAGGCGCGGACTGGCCGGCGCGGTGTTCAGCGTCGCCATTGTCCAGATCGGCATCATCTGCGCCGTCCAGATCCTCGGCTATTCGGCGGTCAACGTGCTGGAGATCCAGATCCTTGCTGCCGTTCTCGCCGTCTTCGGCTTCTTCATCGGTGTCGTTGTCGACGAGAAGCAGCGCGTCAGCGCCGAGCTGCGGCAGACCTTGCGCCTCGCCGCCGCCGGCGAGATGGCCGGCGCGCTGGCGCACGAGCTCAACCAGCCGCTGACGGCGCTCTCGGCCTACGGTTCCGCGTGCAAGATGCTCGTCGAACAGGGGCAGACCGGGCCGCAGCTGTCCGAGGTCGTCGACCGCATGGTCGCCGAGACCTTTCGCGCCGGCGACGTGCTGCGCCGCTTGCGCGACTTCTTCCGGACCGGGGCGACGCGGCTTGAGCAGGTTCGTATCGCCGAGTTGCTCGGCTCGGTGAAGGCTTCGATGGCGGAAAGAGCGAAGCAGCACGGCGTCGAGTTGAGGCTGGACGCCGTGCCGGATTTCATCCTGCTCGCCGATCGCCTGCAGATCGAAGTGGTGCTGCGCAATCTGCTGGGCAACGCCTTCGACGCGCTCGCCGATCAGCCGGCGGGGGCGCGGCGCATCTGGATGACGGTGTATCCGGAGGGCGCCGGGCGGCTCTGCGTGCGCATCGAGGATTCCGGTCCCGGGATTTCGAGCGCCAACGCCGAGCGCATGTTCGAGGCGTTCAATACGTCCAAGGAAAGCGGCCTCGGGCTGGGCCTGGTCATCAGTCGCGCCATCGTCGAGGCGCACGGCGGCCACCTGTGGGCCGAGGTCGCCGATCACGGATTCTTCAGATTGATTCTTCCGATGGAAGGGAAAGCCGAAAATGCAAGCTAACGGTTACACCGTCTTCATTGTCGAGGATGATCAGGCAGTACGCGATGCGCTCGGACTGTTGCTCGGGCTGCGCGGCCATCCGGTGGCGATGTTCGCCGACGCCGAGAGTTTCCTGCGCGCGTATCGTCCGGAATGGCGCGGCTGTCTGCTGGCCGACATCCGCATGCCGGGGATGGACGGGATCTCGCTGCAGAAGTGCCTGCTCAAGGATGGCTGTCGCCTGCCGGTGATCGTGATGACCGGCCACGGCAGCGTCGATACGGCGCGTGAGGCATTCCGCGCGCAGGCCGTCGATTTCCTGGAGAAGCCGATCGATCACGCCAAGCTGATGAGCGCCATCGAAGAGGCCTTCGCGCGGCAAGCGGCGTCCGTCGCCGGCGAGACGCGCGGTAGCGCTTCCGAGCGCCTGCTGTCGCGCCTGACGCCGCGTGAGAAGGAGGTCATGGATCTGGTGGTGCACGGACGGCACAACCGCGAAATCGCCGAAGCGCTCGGCATCAGCGCGCGCACGGTCGAAGTCCACAAGGCGCGCATGATGACGAAGCTCGAGGTCGACGGCGTGCCCGATCTGGTGCGCCTGAGCCTGCTCGGCGCCGGCGCGTTTCAGGTCAGCGCGTGAGCTGGTCGCTGGCCGGTGACGCGCCGCGTCTCCGGGGCAAGGAGAGGACGTGACCGATTTTCTGCTGCTCTCTCTCGGCGTTGTCTGCGCTGGCGTCGGCGGGGAGTTATTCGTTCGCGGCACCGTCGGCATCGCGCGCTGGGCGCGCATCTCGCCAGGCATTGTCGGGGCGACGGTGGCCGCGTTCGCCACCTCGAGCCCCGAGCTTTCGGTCTCGGTCAGTTCGGCGCTGTCCGGTCGGCCCGAGATCGCGCTCGGCGACGCGCTTGGCAGCAATGTGGTGAATGTCGCGTTGATCCTCGCGCTGGCCTTGGTGATCTCGGCGATTCGGACGCCGCCGGGCAGCATCCGCCGTGATTTTCCGGTCGCCGCGCTGGCGCCGGTGCTGACCGGCCTGCTTTTTCTCGATGGCGAACTCTCCCGCCTCGACGGCGCGCTGCTGATTGGCGTCTTCATCACCTGGCTGCTGGCAACCGTAATCGAAGTGCGCAAGCAGAGGCGCGATGCAACGGAACTGATCGGCGAGCACCGGCACGGTCTGGCGATTCTCTCGTGCTTGGGTGGCATGCTGGCGCTGGTGGCCGCCGGCGCCTTGATCGTGAGCGGTGCGCGCGGCGTCGCGGC
>JAGNOM010000110.1 GCA_017990155.1 Propionivibrio sp.
AGCGGGAGCAGCCGGAGCCTCCGCAGTGACCTCAGGCGCCGCCGATACGGCTTCGGCAACCGGCGCAATTGCGGCAACAGCCGCCGAATCGGGTGCTGACGCTTGCGCGTGCGCGAAGTTGGCCGCGCAAAGTGCCAACAGGGTAGGTAGTGCGAGGGAATGGATGAAGGAGGAGCGCTTGAGGCGTTGAAGCATGGGGAAATCGTGCAGCATGGGTGACTTTCGTTACTTGGCGTATTTGCTTATTTCTCTGGCGTGGTGGATGACGTTTCGTCGGCTGCACGGTTGGGTGCGCTCGCTTTTGAATTCGCAGTATGAACCGCTTCCGGCTCGTATTGCGCCGCGCCGCCGGTCGCGCGGTTGAGGGCGACCCACGCCTGGAGCCGTTCCTGCATCACGTTGAGCAGCGTCCGTTGCGCATCCAGCATTGACCGACGCGCGTCTTCGAGTTCAAGAAGGTTGCTGGCCCCCTCCCGATAACGCACCTCGACCGTTTTGTAAAACTGCTGATACTGGCTGGCCGAAACTCGGGCGTTCTCCGCGCGCTCATGGGCGGCGGCGTATCGGGTCAAGGCGTCTTCGATTTCCTGAATGGCGTTTCTCGCCTTGTCCTTGAACTCGGCAAGCGCTTCGTCGTAGCGTGCCTCGGCGATGTCCACCGCCGCCCGGCGTCGTCCGCCATCAAAGATCGGCAGGCTGAGCGAAGGACCGAACGACCACGTTCCGAAGGACAGCGCACCGCCGCCCGTTCCCTCAACCTCATAGCCCAGCGAACCGTTCAAAGTCAGGCGCGGATAGCGATCCGCCTCCGCCAGTCCGATATCGGCCGAGGCGGCAGCGACTCTTCGCTCGGCGGCGCGAATGTCGGGCCGCTGCGTCAGCGACTGGGCGGGAATGGCGACGCCGAAGTGCCTCGGCACCGGCAAGCGGTCGAGTCCCGTCGGTTTGTCCGCTAGCAGCTTCATCAGGGTCGGGCGCGGCATGCCGGTCAGACGCGTCAGCAGGTTTTCCTGACGCGCGCAGAAGGCGCGGATCGACGCCAGCTGTGTCCGGGCCTCGGCGACCGAGGCTTTGCTGCGAACGGCCTGGTAAGGCGCGGTAAAGCCTTCGGTAACGCTGGCGGCGGTCAGCTTCTCGGTCGCTTCGCGCGAGCTGACGTCCTGTTCGCTGAGCACCACTTCCGATTGGCACGCCCGATAGCTCAGATAGGCGTCCGTGATGTCGGCAGCGAGGCTCACACGTACATCGGCCAGCGTCGCCTCCTGCGCACCCGCACGCGCCAGGGCGCCTTCGTTCCCGCGACGAACGGCGCCAAAGAGGTCGATTTCCCAGGAGGCGTTCATCGACAACCAGGAATCGGTATAGGGCGAACCACTGGAATCGCTCACTGCGCGCTCGCTGGTCGCTTCCGAATCGATCGAAGGCAGTTCCGCGGCGCCGGTTCGGGCGTAGACCGCGCGCGCCTGGCGGACCCGTGACACTGCGACTTCAAGCGTCGGACTCGTGCGGAAACCCTCGCTCACCATCTGGTCGAGCAAGGCGTCGTCGAGCTCGGCCCACCACTGCGTAGCGGGCACTTGATTGACGGGTTTCGTCGTCGCATTCGGGTCGTGGGCGGCCGCTTCGGCGCCCGAGGTCCACTGGCCGGGGATTCCTGCATCCGACAACTTTGGCGGCACATAGTCCGGGCCGACGACGGCGCATCCGGAGAGCAGCAAGGCGAAACCCAGGCCAAGCGCCGGCCGGATCGACCGACGCATACGGCGGAATAGCATTCCTTATTTCCTTCTATTTGCGGACGTGTGAGAGGTGCATCTGAAAACTGAGCCCGTAAGGATGCGACCTTGCGCGCGTGAGATCAAGCATCGTTTTGTCACGGCGCTATGAAGCGGGCGTTTGGGGCAACAAACGAATGCGGAGTTTGCGGCCATTCGAGACGCCGCGAGCACGCGCTCAGCCCTTTGCGACAAAGGCCTGAACGCTGCGCAAGGCGTCAATCCCGGTCTTCGAATCAGCCGAGCGGCGCCGGCATCGGAACCCCCAATCGTGCGGCCGACGCGGCGAGTGCTTCCACAATTGAAGGCGCCAGTTCAACTCCCGACACCTTGGCTTCCCTGATGCGCTGCTGCGCCATCTCACCCGGCATGCGGACCGGGCGCGCCGGATCGATCGGTGCGTTGGCATGGCAACGATCGGTCAGGAAGTCCATCTGGCGCAGGAAAGCCTCGCGTCCGGCGAACGCGCCTGGATCAATCACTTGCAGAAATACGTTGCCGCTCCAGCGCGTTTCCAGATCCTGACGGCCATAGCCGGCCAGGCCCTGCGTCAGCATCTCGATCATCAGCGAAAGCCCGAAACCCTTGTGGCCGTACTCGCGTCCGCCGAGCAACAGCAGACTGCCGCCAGCGCCGGGATCGAGCGCATGCGGATCGTTGGTCGGGTTGCCATCGGCGTCCATCAGCCAGGGATGCTCGAACGGCGTATTGGTCGCCGACTTCTGCCGCGCCATGCCCAAGGTGGTAATCGAGGTGCTGACGTCGACCCAGACCGGCGCGCGCGTCCCGGGATAGCCAATGGCGATCGGATTCGGCGTGAGCAAAGGTTCCTTGCCACCAAACGGCGCAACGAAGCTGACCGATGGATCGGAGGTGGCGAGGATCGCCGCCAGCCCGAGATCGGTCGCCCGCTTGATCAGCGACGCCAGGCAGGCAATGTGATGACTCCGGCGAATGACGATGGTCACGACGCCATGCGTGGCAATGCGCTCGCTGGCGGTCGTCAGCGCCCGGCTGACGAGCCACGGACCGGGCAAATAGTTGCCGTCCCAGACAACCGTCCCGCCCATGTCGCGCACGACTTCCGGATCACCGTGCGCTGTCATCAGGCCTTTCCCGATCTCGTCGAGATAGGGTGTGGCGAGCTTCAGACCGTGCGTTCGTTGCCCGACCATATCGCCGGTGACCAGAACCTCGGCCACGCATTGCGCCTTCTCGGCATCCAGGCCGGCCGCGACAAACAGCGCCCCGGCAAACTGCATGAGGGTTTGGACTTGGTAGCGACTAGAGCTCATGTTTTCTCCCATGAAAGACTGGTATACAAGAATACGCCTGTGCGAGGCCGTCCGAAAAACGAAATCGCCGGTCACCCGGCGATTTCTGACCCCTGACTTGACCTTCCCCGACTACGGCTTTTCGACAAATTTCACTTCCGCCGCCAGTCGAGCGATCGTCTCTTCCGATGGCGGCGATGCGCCGGCGGCAAGACAGGCACCCGAGCCGGCGGCGATGGCCGCGCGCAGGTGGGTTTCCCAGCCGGCGTCCGGATGGCGGATCAGGCTGTTGAGCAGACCGGCGAGGCTGGTGTCGCCGGCGCCGACCGTGTCGACGACCTTGATCGTCGGCGGCAGCGCGCGCCAGTGTTGATCGCCGACGTAGATCGCCGCGCCTTCGGCACCGCGCGTGAAGAGGTAGGCAGCCTTTGAGTTCATCGAACGCAGCTTTTCGAACGCGGCGTATTCGTCCTGCATGCGGAAGAAGCCGCGCAGGTCCTCTTCGGAGACCTTGATCAGATCGGCGATCGCCGTCATGCGCGCGAGGATCGGGTCGTACGATTCGTCCATGACAGCGCGGAAGTTCGGGTCGTAGCTGATCTTGACGCCGAGCTTGTGCAGACGTTCGGCGGTCGCCACCAGGCGGTCCGCGAGCGGCTGGCGGGCCAGGCTGATGCAGCCGAAGTGCGCCCAGCGCACGGCTTTCTCCCAGCCTTCGGGTAGCGCGGCGACGTCGAAGTGCAGATCGGCGCTGTCGTCGCCGATGAAGTAGTACTTCGGCGGATGCGTTTCATGCACGATCGCCAGCAGCGGCGACTTCTGCAGCCGCTGCGTGAAGCGCAGGTCGAGCTTGGCGTGGATCGTGGTCTTCCAGATCTCGTCGCCGAAGCAGTCGCTGCTGATCGCGCCGCCGAATGCGCTGGGGATGCCGAAGTACGACATCACCATCGCCACGTTCCACGGCGCGCCGCCGGGAACGCTCTTCCACTGGTCCGGCGCGACGCGGATCATGTCCGTCAGCGCTTCGCCGAAGGAGACAAACTCCGGCAGTCCCTTTGTTTCTGTTGTTTCGCCCATCATTCCCCCTTGAGTTCGCCCATGGCGCGCAGCACGTCGATGCTGGCGCCGATATTGTGATAGTCCACCTTGCCGGCCGGGCTCTTCTCCCGCGTGTGGTTCAGGTTCGCCGGATCGAGGATGCGGAACCAGGCGCCCTGTTCGTGATCGACGAAATGCTTCCAGCAGTAGTCCCAGATCTTCGCGTACCAGTCCCAGTACTCCTGCTTGCCGGTGCGAATACCGAGCAGCGCAGCAGCAGCGAAGGATTCGGCCTGCACCCAGTGATACTTGTCGCCGTCGCAGATCGAGTCATCCGGTGCGAAACCGTAGTGCATGCCGCCATGCACAGCGTCCCAGGCGCGCGTGACGGCGGCCTTGAACAGTTCTTCGGCGCGCAGCAGGTGCCAGTCGGCCGGCAGGTGCGCGTCAAGCTGTAGCAGCAGCTTGGCCCACTCGGTGTGGTGACCGGGCTGGTAGCCCCACGGACGGTAGATATTGGTCTTGTCGTGCAGGTTGTATTCCCAGTCGACCGACCAGTCCTGATGGTAGTGCTCCCAGATCAGGCCATTGGCCAGCGCGGCCTGACGGCGCGTGATCGCGTTTGCCAGCGTTTCGGCGCGCTCGATGTAGCGGCGCTCGCCGGTCGCCGAATAGGCGTAGATCATCGCTTCGCAGGCGTGCATGTTGGCGTTCTGGCCGCGATACGGCAGCAGCGTCCAGTCGGCCTTGGCTTCGTCGCCGTAGAGTTCGGCGGCCGGTTCCCAGAAGTGCTTTTCGGCGAGATCGAAGGTCTCGGCCAGCCAGTCGCGCGCTTCGGCCACGCCACTCTTGAAGGCGTGGGCGTAAGCCAGCATGACGAAGGCCATGCCGTAGCAATGACGGGTGTCGTCGAGCACCGTCGCCTGCCCGCCGTGCCAGTCGATCATCCACGCGTAGCCGCCCGTCGCCGGATCGCGGAACGCGCTGCGCAGAAAATCAACCGCGTGGCGCACGCCGGCCTGATAGCGTGTTTCGCCGGTGAGTTTATAGAGCATGGCGTGCGTGATGATGAAGCGCGTGGCATTAACAAGATGACGGGTGCGCGCGTCGAACACGGTGCCGTCGTCAAGAAAATAGTGGTACATGCCGCCGCTCGGATCGACCGCGCGGCCAGAGTAAAAATCCATCACCCAGCAGATATGCTGGCGGAGAAATGCGGGACTGCGAAAATCGGGTGAGTCTGGAATAGTCATTTTTTGTCCTTGAAAAAGGCCGAATCACTCAGCACCAGAAGAGTCCGAACCGGCTCAATCGCCCACGCGAAGGAAGCTGCCCGGTGAGCGGATTCAAGCGCATGATTTTACCCCCTTCTCCCGATTGGCACTTCCGCTCGCCATGCAATGATCTGTACGGATTTTCGGGTTGATGCGTGGATAAGCTGCGGGCCGGATGTCGTTATCCTTGTGGAAACGACATCCGGCCCGTGCAGCTTTGTTCAGCGTTAGCCTAGTTGTAGCTGTGTTGCTGCCTCCACTTGTCGAGCAGCACGGCGAGAACGATAACGACGCCCTTGGCCACGTACTGCCAGAACGACGAGAGACCGAGAATCGTCAGGCCGTTGTTCATCACGCCGATGATCAGCGCACCGATCACCGTACCCCAGATCGAGCCGACACCACCGGAGAGGCTGGTACCGCCGAGCACGACCGCGGCAATCGCGTCGAGCTCATAGCCAACGCCCCAGTTGCCGTTCGCGGCGTACAGGCGACTCGAAGACATCGCGCCGGCGATGCCGGAGAACAGGCCATTCACCGCATAGACGAAGAGCAGAATGCTCGAAACCTTGATACCGGTCAGACGGGCGGCTTGCGGGTTGCCGCCAACCGCGTAGATGTGCAGGCCGAGGATCGTCTTGCGCAGGATGAACCAGGAGGTGACTGCCACTGCAGCCGCGACCCAGATCAGCCACGGAACAGCAAGGAAGTCGCCATTGCCGAGCCAGTCGAACGACGGAATGTCGTTGTTGAGCACCGTTGTGCCGTTGGCCAACAGGTAGGCAGCGCCGCGCAGCGCCGTCATCGTCCCGAGCGTGATGACGAAGGGGTTCATGTTGAAGTAGGCGACAAACAACCCGTTGATCAAGCCGCAGAGCAGGCCGGCAAGAATGAACGTTGGCAGCGACGCCCAGGGCATCCAGTCGGGCAACGACATGGTCATGCCGAGCACCGCCGAAACGGCCAGCATCGAACCGACCGAGAGGTCGATACCGGCGGTAAGGATGACGAAGGTCATGCCGCAGGCCAGGACCAGGTTGATGGCGACCTGGCGCAGGATGTTCATGTTGTTGCTGGACGTCAGGAAGTTGGACGTGCCGTCGTCGCTGAAATACAGCGTCAGCCCGTAAAACAGCGCGTACATGACGACCAATACCGGCAACATTCCGAGCCGCTCGAAAGAGCGGCCAATAAACGAGCCATGCCTGACTTCATTGCCGACGTCGGCATCACCTGCCGATGTCGCTGCTTTGGTTGTAGTGCTCATATTCCCTCCTCGTTTCATCAGGCTGCCGAACGCACGTCGTGCGTCGCCAGCGTCATGATTTTTTCCTGATTGATGTCTTCGCCCGTGCATTCACCGGTGATGTGGCCTTCGCGCATGACGACGACGCGATCGCAGATACCGATGATCTCGGGCAACTCGCTCGAGATAACCACCACGGCAACACCCTGCGCCGCAAGCTCATTGATGATGTGGTAGATCTCGGACTTGGCACCGACGTCCACGCCGCGTGTGGGCTCGTCGAGAAGCAAGACCTTGGGGCTGATTTCCAGCCAGCGCGCGAGCAGCACCTTCTGCTGATTTCCGCCCGAAAGACCACCGACGATGCCATCCGGTCCGTTGACCTTGATCGACAGGCGGGCAATGGCTTCTTTGGTCAGCTTGCGCAGCGCCGGGTGGTTGATTACGCCGGCGCGCGCGTTCGGCTTGAGAACGTTCATCGAGGTGTTGGCGAGTGCCGAGAGTTGCAGGAACAGGCCTTGTCCCTTACGGTCTTCGGGCAGATAACCGATGCCGAGCTTGATCGCGTCGAGCGGTTCCTTGACGTTGATTTCCGATCCGTCGAGGCGGACGCTGCCGCTGGTCTTGGGGTCGGCGCCAAAGATGAGGCGGGCAAGTTCGGTGCGTCCTGCACCGACCAGTCCGGCCAGGCCGAGGACTTCGCCAGCACGCGCCTGGAAGGTCGCCGGTTTGACCTTGCCACCGCCGAGGTTCTCGACTTCGAGCATGATCTCGCCGGCCTTGCGCCCCGCCTTGTGCTGATAGAAGTCACCAAGCGGACGGCCGACCATCATCTGCACGATCTTGCCGGGGTCGAGTTCTTCACGATTCAGTTCGCCGACGTAGGCGCCATCGCGCAACACAGTGACGCAATCAGCCAGCGCATTGACTTCGGCCATGCGGTGACTGATATAGATGACGGCGATGCCTTCGTCGCGAAGTTTGCGCACGATCTTGAAGAGTGCGTCGGTTTCGCGGTCGGAAAGCGCAGCGGTCGGCTCGTCCATGATCAGGATGCGCCCCTTGTGTATGAGCGCGCGGGCAATTTCGACCTGTTGTTGCTGGGCGATCGAGAGCTTCCTGGCCGGTGTCGTCGCCGCAAAGGGGGCGTCGAGGGTGCGCAGGACTTCTTCGGTGCGCCGGTTCATTTCGGCGGTGTCAGCCATGCCCCACGGGGTTCTCGGCTCGCTGCCCATGAAGACGTTCTCGGCCACCGTCAGGTTAGTAGCGACAGAAAGCTCTTGGTAGATCAGGCTGATGCCGGCGGCACGTGCGTCGGCCGGCTTGGTGATGACGATCGGCTGGCCATCGACCTTGATGATGCCGGCGTCCGGTTGATAGACACCGGAGAGGACTTTCATCAGGGTGCTCTTGCCTGCCCCGTTTTCGCCCATCAGGGCGTGAATTTCATGACTGCGGACGGTCAGCTTGACGCCATTGAGTGCCCGGGTCGCCCCGAAACTCTTGCTGATCCCTTCCATCTCCAGTACGACTTGGCCCGCGGTTTGGCCCATATTCCCCCCCTGGAAGAACGGATGTTGCACAAACGGGCCTCATTGACTGAAGCCCGTTTGCAGATTCTCCGGCCCGCACCGCAGGCCGGGTCATACAGCTACAGCGTTAGCAGCTTACTCTTTAACCCAGC
>JAGNOM010000111.1:0-4957 GCA_017990155.1 Propionivibrio sp.
CACGACCAATATTGGGGACTTTTCATGGAGCCGACGCATCGGATCACCTATTCGGAGCTGGTCGATATCCCGAAGCTGCAATTGTTGATGGACAGCTTCTTCCAGGTCATCGGCGTCGCCAACGCGGTGCTGGAGGTTGACGGCACGATTCTCGCGGGCGCCGGCTGGCAGTCTGCGTGCACCGGCTTTCATCGCGTCAATCCCGACACCTGCAGCCGCTGCCTGCAGAGCGATACGTCGCTGGTCGAGAGCATGACGCGGGGGACGCCGTACGCCGTCTATCGCTGCCTCAACGGGCTGGTCGACGCGGCCGCGCCGATCCTGGTCGAGGGCATGCACGTCGCCAACCTGTTCACCGGGCAATTCCTGACCGAAGCGCCGGACATGGACTTCTTCCGCCGCCAGGCGCGGCAGTTCGGCTTCGACGAAGCGTGTTACCTCGACGCCATTTCCAAGGTGCCCGTGCTGTCGCAGGATCGCGTCGAGTCGATCACGCGGCTCTACGCGCAACTGGCCGGGGTGCTCGCCGACAACGGCCTGGATCGTCTCAAGCAGCAGCAAGCGGTGGCCGATCTGGCGCAGCTGAATGCCAGCCTGGAACAGAAGATCGAAGAGCGGACCGAGGCGCTGCGCGAGGGCGACGAGACACTGCGCAGCATTCTGGCGACGAGCCTCGACGGTTACCTGCGCCTCGATCTGCGCGGCAAGGTGCTCGACGCCAACGCCGCCTACTGCCGCCTGTCCGGCTACACGCGCGAGGAACTGCTGCGCATGAACATCTCCGACATCGATGCGCAGATGAGCGACGAGGAGATCGCAGGACACATTTGGCGAATCATGGACGCCGGCGGCGACCAGTTCGAGACGGTGCATCAGCGCAAGGGCGGATCGCTGTGGCATGTCGAAGTCAGCACCAGCCGCCATCGCATCGGCGACGGGCACATCATCACGTTCATCCGCGACATCAGCGAACGCAAGGCTGCCGAAATCGCGCTGCGCGACAGCGAATCGCGCGTGCAGCGCAAGCTCAACGCCATCCTCTCGCCGGAGGGTGACGTCGAACTGCTGCAGCTGAAGGACATCATCGACACGCCGTCGATCCAGGCGATGATGGACGATTTCTACAAGGTCACCGGCATCCTCAGCGCCATCCTCGATACCGAGGGCAAGGTGCTGATCGCCGTCGGCTGGCAGGACATCTGCACCAGGTTCCACCGCGTCAATCCACAGATGTGCATGAACTGCCGCGAGAGCGACACGCAGTTATCGCGCGGCGTCGAGCCGGGGACGTTCAAGTTCTACCGCTGCAGGAACAACATGTGGGACGTGGTGACGCCGCTGATGCTCGGCAACCGGCACGTCGGCAACCTGTTTTCCGGGCAGTTCTTCTTCGACGACGACGTCGTCGACCCGGAAGTCTTCCGCGAACAGGCGCGGCGCAACGGGCTCGACGAGGACGAGTACATGGCGGCGCTCGACCGCGTGCCGCGCTACAGCCGCGAGCGCATCAACTCGGCGATGTCGTTCTTCAAACAGCTGGCGCAGACGATTTCGCAGCTGAGCTACAGCGGCATCAAGATGGCGCGGTTGACGACCGACATCACCCGCCTCAACGCCGACCTCGAAGAACGTGTCGGCGCACGTACCGCTGACCTCGAAGCGGCCAACCGCTCGCTGACGCTGGCCAAGCAGCAGGCCGACTCGGCCAATCAGGCCAAAAGCGCCTTCCTCTCCAACATGAGCCACGAAATCCGCACGCCGATGAACGCCGTCATCGGCATGACGCAGCTCGTGCTCGACACCGACCTCAACGACCGCCAGCGCGACTACATCAACAAGGCGTTGCGTTCCTCGCGCGCGTTGCTCGGCATCCTCAACGACATCCTCGATTACTCGAAGGTCGAGGCCGGCTGCATCGACATCGAACACGTCGAGTTTTCGCTCGATGATGTGCTGCGCAACATGAGCGACCTCTTCGCCATCAGCGCCGGCGAAAAGGGGCTCGAACTGTTCATCGACATCGCGCCGGATGTTCCCGACCGGCTGCGCGGCGACCCGCTGCGCTTCGGCCAGGTCATCAGCAACCTCGTCGGCAACGCCATCAAGTTCACCGAGCGCGGCGAAATCCACGTCCGTCTCGAAGTTCTCCGTCCAGCGATTGAACCGGCACCGGATACCGTCACTTTGCGCGTCAGCGTGCGCGACACCGGCATCGGCCTGTCGCCGGAGCAGAGCGCGCGCCTGTTCCAGCCGTTCGCTCAGGTCGACGCCAGCGTCACGCGGCGCTTCGGCGGCACCGGGCTCGGACTCACCATCAGCCGCCAACTCGTCGAACTGATGGGCGGCCGCATCACCGTCGCGAGCGAGCCGAACCGTGGCAGCACCTTCGCCTTCACCGTCCAACTCGGCGTCAGCGGCGAGCCGGCGGCCGAGCCGCGCTCTGCACCGCGACTGCAGCATCTGAAGATCCAGCGCGCGCTGGTCATCGACGACCAGCCGACCTCGCTCGCCATCCTGCGCGACCTGCTTGAGCGCTGGCACTTCCAGGTCGCGACCGCGCCCTCGGGCGTGGAAGGACTGCGCCTGTTCGACGACGCCCACGCACGCGGCGAAGCCTTCGATCTCCTGCTGCTCGACTGGAAAATGCCCGGCATGAACGGCGTCGACATCGCCCGGACCATCGACGAGAAGATGCGCGCCGGCGACGGCTTCCGGCCGCCTACCATCATCATGGTCACCGCCTATGGCCGCGACGAACTGCTCAAGGCGCTGCACGGTCTCGCCATCGACGCCATCCTGCCGAAACCGGTCACGCCCTCCGGCCTGCTCGACACGCTGCTCCAGCTTCAGCAAGGGAAAGCGCAGCCGTCCGACCCACTCGGCAGCACCTTTGCCGAGACCCGCGCCACACTCGAACAGATTCGCGGCGCGCGCATCCTGCTCGTCGAAGACAACGAACTCAACCAGCAGGTCGCCCAGGAATTCCTCGGCAAGAGCGGCCTCGCCGTCACCGTTGCCGGCCATGGCCAGGAGGCGCTGGACCGCCTGCGCGAACAGTCGTTCGACGCGGTATTGATGGACCTGCACATGCCGGTCATGGACGGTTGCGAAGCGGCGCGGCGCATCCGCGCCCTCGGCCACACGGTGCCGATCATCGCCATGACCGCCGCCGCCATGCCCCTGGATCGCCACGCCAGCGCCAGCGCCGGAATGAACGACCACATCACGAAACCGATCGACCCGCGCGAACTTGCCGAAACACTAAGGCGCTGGATCACGACGCCGGTCGGGCACGCCGCAAGCGCCCCGGCCGCGCCGGCCACACAGGACACCGCAGTCGCCCGCGCTGAGTTCGACGCAGCGGCGATCGCGGCCGTCGAATCCGAGATCGCCGCCCTGGAGGCCGCCCTGCCCGGCGTTTCGGTGCGCGAAGGTTTGGCGCGCATGCGTTTCAACGTTTCACTCTATCGCCGCCTGCTGGCCTCTTTTTGCGAACGCCGCCGCGACATCGCGACGGCACTCGACCGACTCCGGCAGACCGGCGATCTCGACCAACTGTACCTGGAGTCGCACAACATCAAAGGCGAAGCCGGCAATCTCGGCTTTGGCGCCGTACGCGCCTCGGCCGACGCGCTGGGCCACCGGATCAAGGCCGGGGATACCGCGCACTTGCCGAACCTGACGCGCACATTGATCGACGACTGCCAAGCGGTACTCGAACTGCTGCACGAACTCCCGCCCGCCTCCGAACCTCTCGCATCACCAAACCAGCGGCCCGCTGCCGAAGAATCTGTCGACCGCGCGCAGCTCCGCGCACTGACCGATCGCCTCAAAGCCGAGCTCGAAGCCAAGAATCTAGGCGCCAGCCAACAGGCCGCCGAACTCGAAGCCTTCACCCGCGGCAGCGCGCTGTTCGAGCAAACAAACGCCATCGCCACCGCGGTCCGGCAGTTGCACTACGACGTGGCGCTGGCGTTACTGGAGAAAATTCGCGGCGGGTAGGATGCTACAGCGCAAAAAATCGCTCACGTCGCGCTGTAACGGTTCCCGACAGACCGCGATCCGCAACTGACGTAAGATGCTGCCTCCATTAAGTTGAAACCATTTGACATACTTAGCCCCGCCCTCTGCCCACGTAAACTCGATGCCAAAATCGCCGCGCTCGACAACGCCCTGAAATGCACGGCCGAAGGTGACTCCGCGTTTCGCCTGGTGAGTGGAGAGCTCGGTTCAGGAAAACTTGGTGGCCAAATAACCAAGCAATTTTCACAGGATGGTTGGACGACAACAAGTCATGACTCTTTCTGACCTCCGCGCCCAAATCGCCCTCGGCGAAGACAGCAGCCGCCAGTTCAAGGTGGACAGCCGCAATGCTGAATCGCTGGCCGCCGAGATGGCGGCATTTGCCAATTCAGCAGGCGGTACGATCTTTGTCGGTGTCGCCGATGACGGTACTTTGCCCGGCTTGGCGCCCGACGACGTCGGTCGCATCAATCAACTGATCAGCAACGCCGCCAGCCAGTTGGTGCGTAGCCCATTGACGGTGTTGACTGAAAATGTCGTGCTCGAATCCGGCGGGGTTGTCATCGTGCTGCGCGTTCCGGCGGGTCTCGACAAACCGTATTTCGATAAGAACGGGGTGATCTGGCTCAAGTGCGGCGCGGACAAGCGACGGGTGAACTCGAAAGAAGAGTTGCGCCGTCTGTTCCAGATTTCCGATCAGTTCCACGCCGATGAACTGCCAACGAAGGCCGGGATCGAGGCGTTGGACAAGCTGCGCTTTCGCGACTTTCTGCGCGACGTGTATAAGCGGGAGTTTCCGGAGGCGCCGGACGAGCGCCAGCGCTTGTTGCAGAACATGAACCTGGCCACAGACGACGGCAAGTTGAATCTGGCCGGCGTGCTGCTGTTTGCCGAGCAGCCGGAATGGATCAAGCCGCAATTCGTGGTAAAGGCG
>JAGNOM010000111.1:5057-8278 GCA_017990155.1 Propionivibrio sp.
GGACGAGCGCCAGCGCTTGTTGCAGAACATGAACCTGGCCACAGACGACGGCAAGTTGAATCTGGCCGGCGTGCTGCTGTTTGCCGAGCAGCCGGAATGGATCAAGCCGCAATTCGTGGTAAAGGCGATCCGTTACCCGGGCAATGTCATCCACGCCAGCGATTATCTGGATACCGAGGATTTTTCTGGGCCGTTGCGTAGGATTTTCGATGACGCACTGGCCTTTGTGCTACGCAATCTGCACAAGGTGCAGGCGGGGCGCGGAGTCAATGCGCCGGGGCTGCCGGAAATCCCGGAGGCTGTTTTTGAAGAATTGCTGGTCAATGCGCTGGTGCATCGTGACTACCTGGTGAGTGCGCCGATCCGGATTTTCATTTTCGACAACCGCATCGAGATCATCAGCCCGGGTCATTTGCCCAATAACTTGACTGTCGAAAAAATCCGGGCGGGGAACTCGAATATCCGCAACCCCATTCTGGTTTCCTACGTGGCGAAAGGCTTGCTGCCGTATCACGGGCTGGGTTCGGGGATTACGCGGGCGCTGACGGCATGGCCAGAGATTGATTTTTCCAGCGACCATGACGGTTGCCTGTTTACGGCGACGGTGCACCGCCATGCGCAGGTCGATACGAAGGTTGCCCTAGAGAAAACGTCGGGGAAAACGTCGGGGAAAACGTCGGGGAAAATCCTCGCTGCGGTTCAACAAAATGCCCGCATTACCATCCCTGAGCTCTCCACGCTGATCGGAATTTCCGAGCGTTCGGTCGAAAGAAACCTTCAGAAACTGCAGAACGACGGCCATCTGCGTCGGATCGGTCCGGCCAAGGGTGGCTATTGGGAAATCCAGGAGTGACCGGGCTTCCTGAACAGGATGCTGTCACTCGCGGCTACGCGCTGTTGCAGGGTGCTGTTGAGCACAGCGAAACGCACCGAACGGATTTCACCCCTGCGAATGAGGCGGTGGCCGATGAACCGGTGCAATTCCGCTGCGCTTCATTGACCCCCTACGGCACCCGCGCGGCTCGGTCGTCCGTGGCGTAATTGCCTTCCGCTCAGTCGTCGTATCGAATATCTTGTCTCCGACTGTTTTTTACGAGGAAAAAGACCGACATGAAGCGACATCGAGACTTGCAGGATCTCTCCCGAGAACACCACAGTGCGCTGCAGTTGGCACTCAAAGCCAAACGCGCCGCCATGTCCGGTGATCAAACGACCATCGAAGCGACAGCCGCCGCCTGTCGCACCGCATTTTCGACCGAACTCGACCCCCATTTTGTCGTTGAGGAAACCGTCCTGCTGCCTTTGCTGCGCGCCGCAGGAGAAGACGCGCTGGTGGCAGAGGTGGAACACGATCACCAGGCCCTGCGCGATCTTTGCGGCCAACTACAACACCCTGACGCCACAAGCTTGCTCGCTTTCGCCGAATGCCTGAGCTCGCACGTGCGTTTTGAAGAAAGAACGCTTTTCGGCGTTGTCGAACCGTTGTTGGACGCCTGAACGTCGATCGTTCAGAAGGTGATCACCTTGTCGCTGTCGAGCCCCCAATCGGCGAGCGCCTGCATCGTCGACTTTTCGGCACCATCGAAGTACTGCTGATTCTTGTAGATGCCACACCGCGCCATGCAGGTGCCCCAGACCTTCACCGTCGCCGCCGTGGCAACCAGGTCTTTCAGCATCTGCGACAAATCCTGATCGTAGCCGGCAGGCGGTCGGTACGCGTCGCGCCGAATGAACTCCGATTTGGCGAATGCGGCAGTCCAATGAACTGGAGCAATTCAGCTTCGTTTCATTGACACCCAGCGACACCGTCGCGTACTGCGCCGTACGCGTGGGCGTCAGAATTGGAAATAGACGAACGGTGCCGCGCCCATCGAAAAGATCACCAACAAATAGAAGACAGCGACCAGCGCCGTACTCTGGACCAGAACGGGCAAACGGCTAAAGAGCCTGAGTACCTTCGGCCCGGTTTCAGGCATGAACCAATGTAGAGCGGCTGAAAACAAAAGCGTTGCGATGACATGCGGCCCGACGGGAAGCGCGTTCGATGCCGACAAGACCAGCTGCTTCATGTACTCGGCGGCACTCGGCAGATCCTGGGCGCGAAACAGGACGCGAGAAAGGACGATGATGTGAAAGGTCATCAACACGCCAACGAACCTGCCGAAACCATGCTCTGGACTTGGAGACATTCCTCTTCGCTGGCGACGATTTCGACGCATCCGCTCAAGGCACACAACCGAACCGTGGACTAGACCATAGACAGCGAAGTTCCAGCCGGCACCGTGCCACATCCCGATCGCCAGGAAGGTCAGCATTAGGTTTACGTAAATGTTTCCGCGCTTTGTGCCACCGAGTCCGAAGTACAAGTAGTCGCGGAAGAAGCTCGACATACTGATATGCCACCGCTGCCAGAAATTCGAGACTGTGGCCGCCATGTATGGACGATTGAAGTTTTCAGGAAGCTTGAATCCGCAAAGCTGCGCGGCGCCTCGCGCTATGTCGGTGTAGCCGGATACGTCCATGTAGATCTGGAACGTGTAGGCATAAAGAGCGATCAGCAGAAAGAGAGGCGAGTAGCTGCCTGGGGCTTCAAATGCGGGGCCGACCAGTTGCGTCGCAAGAACGTCGGCAAAGACAACCTTCTTGATCAGCCCACGCACGATCAACGCAAGCCCCAGATCCATATCGGCACGTTCTGGTGCCGCGCACTGTGCTAACTGTGGAAGCATGTCCCGCGCACGGGTTATCGGCCCGGCGAGCACGGTTGGGAAGAAAGCAACGAAGACCGAGAAATCCAGCAGATCCCTGCACTCGTCCTCCTGGCGCCTAAACACGTCGAGAACGTAGGACAGGCTCTGGAAAGTGAAAAATGAGATGCCAATCGGCAAAACAATGCGCAGGGCCGATCCATCTCCAGCCAGTCCAATAGCGACCAACAGTCGCTGCAATTCCGGCGCAAAAAAGTCAGCGTATTTGAAGAAGGCCAAGATGCCCAGGCTGCCGATGAGCGCCGTTGTCAGCCACCAGCGCCGGATGCGTTCATTGCAGCTGCGTGCGATCCATCTGCCCGTAAAGTAGTTGAGCAGTGTCAGTACCAGAAGGAGCGAAGCGAAGCGCCAGTCCCACGCCATGTAGAAGTAGTAGCTGGCGGCAAGTAGCATAACTTTGCGCCACAGGGCCCGGTCACGCAACGACCAGTTCAGCGCTACGACGACGACTAG
>JAGNOM010000419.1 GCA_017990155.1 Propionivibrio sp.
CCTTTGGGCTGCACCAACTCGGCCGGGTTGATTTCTTCGGCGGCTTCGTCGAGTTCCTTGTCTTGCAGCAGCGAGTAGAGGCGCTGGATGGTCGAGATGCAGACGTCGGCGCCCTTGTCGACGAAGCTGCTTTTCAGTCGCTGCACCGTGTAAAGCTCGGTGAATTTGCGGTTATCGTCGATCGGCACGTAGGCCATCATTTCCTGTTCGGCCTGCTCGCCGAGGTTTTTGGTGTCGACGAGGAAAAGCACGCGTTTGGCGTCGGCGTGCTTGAGCAGGCGGTAGATGCTGGTGATGGCCGTGTAGGTCTTGCCGGCGCCGGTCGCCATCTGGATCAGCGCGCGCGGCCGGGCTTCGCGGAAGGATTGTTCGAGATTGGTAATCGCCGTTTCCTGGCAATCGCGCAGGCGGAGTTCTTTCGCTGCCTGGTGCTCGGGGTTGAGCGGCGGCAGTTCGGCGAGGCGGGCGCGCAGGCTATTGCCCTCATTCAGCCAGTCGCGCAGGGTTTCCGGGCGGTGGAAGCGGAAGACCTCGCGCGAGCGCGGCTTGGGATCGCGGGCGTCGGTGAAGCGGGTGACGATGCCAGTGGCTTCGTAGAGGAAGGGCAACGGTTCCTTGCTATTGACCCACTTCAGTCTGGCGGCGGCGTAGCCTTCGGTCTGCGTTTCGTGCGCGGTCAGGCGCTGGCCTTCTTCCTCACGCTTGGCTTCGATGACGCCGACGGCCTTGCGGTCGACGAAAAGTACATAGTCGGCCGGACCCACATCGGTGTGCCACTCGCGCACGGCCTGCCCGGCGCCGGCGGAGAAGTCGATCTTCTTCTGCACCGCCCAGCCGGCTGCACGCAATTGCGCGTCAATGCGGTCGCGGGCATGCTGCTCGGGGTTCTGGTTATCGCTCATCGGCGCCGGTTCTATCGTTCGCAACTAACCGGCGAATGATATAGGAAGCCGGCGCAGCTGGTTACGGCATGCGCATGCACTTACTCGAAACGCAAGGCGACGATCGGGTCCAGCCGGGCCGCGCGCCGGGCCGGCATGAAGCCGAAGATGACGCCGATGGCGGCGGAGAAGGCCAGCGCGATGAGGTTGATGCTCGGGTTGAAGAGGAAGGGCATGCTCATCAGCGTCGATAGGCCGAGGCAGGCGAAGAAGGCGAGGATGATGCCGACCAATCCGCCGAGCGCGGAGAGGACGACTGCTTCGATCAGGAATTGCAGCAGCACCTCGTGTTCGAGCGCGCCGATGGCGAGGCGGATGCCGATTTCGCGCGTCCGCTCGGTCACCGAGACCAGCATGATGTTCATGATGCCGATACCGCCGACGAGCAGGCTGACGGCGGCGACGGCGCCGAGCAGGCCGGTCATCGTGCGGATGGTGCCGGAGAGCGTCTCGGCGATCTGCTTGGTGTCCATGATGCTGAAGTTGTCGTCGGCGTTCTCCGTGAGCTTGCGGCGCTCACGCATGAGCAGGCGAATCTGTTCCATCGCCGCGCTGGCATTGACGCCGTCGCGTAGCGAGAGCATCAGTGTTGAAACGTCGGTCGTTCCGGTTAGCCGGCGTTGCGCGGTGCGGATCGGCATCAGCACGACGTCATCCTGATCCTGCCCCATCGCGCCCTGGCCCTTGGCGGCGAGCGTGCCGATGATCTGGCAGGCGAAGTTCTTGACGCGGATTTCGCCGCCGAGTGGCGAGGCGTTGCCGAAGAGCTGCTTCTTCACGGTCGCGCCGATGACGCAGACGGCCTTGCCGGCGGCTTCCTCGTCGTCCTCGAACTGCCGTCCAGCGTCGATCTTCCAGTTGCCGGCGGTGAAGTAGGCATTGCTCGTGCCGTTGACGGTCGACTGCCAGTTCTGGGCACCCGAGACGAGCGTGACCTTGCTGCCGACGACGGGTGCCACGGCCTTGAGCGACGGCACCTGGTTCTCGATGGCCTCGACATCGGCCAGCTTGAAGGCGGGTGCGCCGGCGCTGTCGCGCCCCGGCCCCAGGTTCTGGCCCGGCCGCAGGATCAGCAGGTTGCTGCCGAGGCTGGAAATCTGGTCCGAGACCATGCGTGTCGCGCCGTTGCCGAGGGTGACCATGGTGATCACGGCGGCAACGCCGATGACGATGCCGAGCACGGTGAGGAAGCTGCGCATCAGGTTGCGCCGGATGGCGCGCAGGGCGAGGAGGAGGGCGTTCAGGAGCATCGGTCAGTACCCTTTCTTCCGCTCGTCGCTATCAACCAGCCCATCGACGAAGCGAACGGTACGGCCGGCGTAGTGCGCCATCTCGGGTTCGTGCGTGACCATCAGGATGGTGATGCCGTGGTCGCGGTTGAGGGCGACGAGCAGGTCCATGATTTCGTGGCCGCGCTGGCTGTCGAGGTTGCCGGTCGGCTCGTCGGCGAGTAGCACGAGCGGACGGGTGACGATGGCGCGGGCGATGGCAACGCGCTGCTGCTGGCCACCGGAAAGTTCGGCCGGGGTGTGATCCTCCCAGCCGGTCAGGCCGACCATCGCAAGTGCTTCGCTCGACGCAGCGTGGCGATGCTTGGCGTCTTCGCCGCGATAGAGCAGCGGCAGTTCGACGTTCTCCTGCGCCGACGTGCGCGCCAGCAGGTTAAAGCCTTGGAAGACAAAGCCGAGGTAGTGGCGGCGCAAGAGCGCACGCTGGTTTCGCGTCAGCGTATCGACGCGCACGTTCTTGAAAACGTAGGCGCCCGAGGTTGGCGCGTCAAGGCAGCCGAGGA
>JAGNOM010000112.1 GCA_017990155.1 Propionivibrio sp.
AGACCAGGTTGAACTGGACGTAGCGCCCACGCCGGTAGGCCTGGAAGTCGCGTTCGCGTTCGCCGTAGGGCGTGTCCTGGCGCCGCTCGATGATCGGCGCGTAGGCATCGATGAAGGCGTCGCCGACTGCACGCGTCAGCGCGAAACAGCGCTCGGCGCCGCCTTCGCTCAGGTCGTCGAAAAAGACGCCGCCGACGCCGCGCGGCTCGTTGCGGTGTTTGAGGAAAAAGTACTCATCGCACCCGCGCTTGTACCGGGCGTACACGTCGTCGCCGAACGGAGTGAGCGCGCGCTTGCACGTTGCGTGGAAGTGGCGGATGTCGTCTTCGAAGGGATAGTAGGGGGTGAGATCCATGCCGCCGCCGAACCAACCGACCGCTTCGCCGTGTTGCTTGCGAGCGACCAAGGCCCGCACATTCATGTGCGCGGTCGGGCAGTACGGGTTTTCCGGATGCAGGACGAGCGAGACGCCCATCGCTTCGAAGGCGCAGCCGGCGAGTTCCGGTCGCTTGGCGGTAGCCGAGGCGGGCAGGGCGGCGCCGGTGACATGCGAGAAGGCGATGCCGCCACGTTCGAAGACCCGACCACCCTCGATGATGCAGGTGAGTCCGTGGCCACCGAGCGGCTGATCCGGCGACTTCTGCCACGGGTCGGCGCGAAAGCGTCCGCCGTGCTCGCCCTCCAGCGCTTCGGCAGCAGCCACGATGCGGGTTTGCAGGCCGGTGAAGTAGGTCTTGAGGGTCGCCGAATCGATCATGGCGGGAATGGTGGTGGGGGCTGGGGCGGGGGCGCCAGGTCTTCCCCGATTCTTGCCGGGAAGACCTCTTTGCCAGCCTTACTGCTCTTTCCGCGTCACGGCGCGGTGGCCGATGTCGCGCCGATACTGCATGCCGTCGAAGTGAATGCCGACAATCGCGTCGTAGGCGTTCTTCTGCGCCAGCTTCACGTTGTCGCCCAGCGCGGTGACGCAGAGCACGCGGCCGCCGGCGGTGACGATCTTGCCGTCCTTCTCTTCGGTGCCGGCGTGGAAGACCTTGACCGTCTCGCTTTCGGCCGGCAACCCGCTGATGACGTCGCCCTTGCGCGGCGTTTCCGGATAGTTGGCGGCGGCGAGAACAACTCCGAGCGCGATGCGGCGGTCCCATTCGGCCTCGATCTGGTCAAGCTTGCCGGCGACGGCGTGTTCGATCAGTTCGAGCAGGTCGGATTTCAGGCGCATCATGATCGGCTGCGTTTCCGGGTCGCCCATGCGGCAGTTGAACTCGACGACCTTGACCGAAGCATCCTTGCCGATCATCAGTCCAGCGTAGAGGAAGCCGGTATAGGGCATGCCGTCTGCGGCCATGCCACGCACCGTCGGCAGGATCACTTCGCGCATCGCCTTGGCGTGGATCGCCGGCGTGACGACCGGGGCGGGCGAATACGCGCCCATGCCGCCGGTGTTGGGGCCGGTGTCGCCGTCAAAAATACGCTTGTGATCCTGGCTCGACGCCAGTGCCAGCACGTTCTTGCCGTCGACCATGACGATGAAGCTGGCTTCCTCGCCGTCGAGGAAGTCTTCGATGACGACGCGGGCGCCGGCTTCGCCCATCGTGTTGCCGGCGAGCATGTCGTCGATCGCGGCGTGCGCTTCTTCGAGCGTCATGGCGACAACGACGCCCTTGCCGGCGGCGAGGCCGTCAGCCTTGATGACGATCGGTGCGCCTTTGCCGTCGACGTAGGCGTGCGCCGCAGCCGTATCGGAGAAGGTTTCGAAGGCGGCTGTCGGGATCTTGTGCTTGGCCATGAAACGCTTGGCGAAGTCCTTCGAGCTCTCGAGCTGCGCCGCTTCCTTGGTCGGGCCAAAGATTTTCAGGCCGCGCGCACGGAAGACGTTGACCACGCCAGCGGCGAGTGGCGCTTCGGGGCCGACGACCGTGAGGTGGATCTTTTCGCGTTCAACAAAATCAGCCAGCGCCTGCGGATCGGTCAGATTGACGTTTTCCAGCTCCGCCTCGTGGGCGGTGCCCGCGTTACCCGGCGCGATGTAGATCTTCTGTACGCCGGAGGTTTTGGCCAGACGCCAGGCCAGCGCATGTTCGCGGCCACCGGAACCGATGACGAGTAGTTTCATATGACTCCCTTGTTAGTGCCGGAAATGCCGTGCGCCGGTAAAGACCATCGCGATGCCGTGTTCGTCGGCCGCCGCGATGACTTCGTCGTCGCGCATCGAGCCACCCGGCTGGATAACGGCCTTGGCGCCGGCTTCGGCGAGGACGTCGAGGCCGTCGCGGAACGGGAAGAAAGCGTCAGACGCGACGACCGAGCCGGCGAGCGACAAGCCGGCGGCTTGCGCCTTGATGCTGGCGATCTTCGTCGAGTCGACGCGGCTCATCTGGCCGGCGCCGACGCCGAGTGTCATGCCCCCGCCGCAGAAGACGATCGCGTTGGATTTGACGAACTTGCCGACGCGCTCGGCGAAGAGCAGGTCTTCAATTTGCTGCGCCGTCGGCTGCGCCTTGGTGACGACCTTGAGACCGCTTGCCTGCGCGGTGAAGTCGTCGGCCGTCTGTACCAGCAGGCCGCCGCCGACGCGCTTCAGTTCCAGCTTGTTCAGGTCGCTGCCGAGCGGAACGACCAGGACGCGCAGGTTCTGCTTGGCAGCCAGCGCCGCTTTGGCTTCTGCGGTGTAGGACGGAGCGATCAGCACCTCGACAAAGTGCTTGCGTTCGTTCATGGCGTTGACGACGTCCATTCCGACTTCGCCGTTGAAGGCGATGATGCCGCCAAAGGCCGAGGTCGAATCGGTCTTGAACGCTTTTTCGTAGGCGCCGAGGAGGGTGCCGTCGATAGCGACGCCGCACGGATTGGCGTGCTTGATGATGACGCAGGTTGGAACGGCGAAGGATTTGACACATTCCCACGCCGCGTCGGAGTCGGCGATGTTGTTGTACGAGAGTTCCTTGCCCTGTAACTGGCTGTAAGCAGCGATGCTGCCGGGCAGGGCAAGCGGGTCACGGTAGAAGGCGGCGCTCTGGTGCGAGTTCTCGCCGTAGCGCAGCGTCTCGACGCGGTCGAAGGCGAGTTGCAGCTTCGCCGGGAAGATCGACGGCGCTGGCGCCGCTTCCTCCGGGTGCGCTTCCACACCGTCATCCAGTCCGGTCAGCCAGTTGGCGATCATGCTGTCGTAGCGCGCGGTGTGGGTGAAGGCTTTCTTCGCCAGGTTGAAGCGCGTCTTGAGCGAGAGCGCGCCGCTGTGCGTCTTCATTTCGTCGAGCAATGCCGCGTAGTCTTCCGGGTCGGTGACGATGGCGACGCCGGCGTAGTTCTTGGCCGACGAGCGGACCATCGCCGGGCCGCCGATGTCGATGTTCTCGATCGCGTCGGCCAGCGTGACGCCGGGTTTGGCGATCGTTGCGGCGAACGGGTAGAGGTTCACGCACACGAGGTCGATCGTCGGAATCCCGTGCTGTTCAATTGTCGCCAGATGCTCGGGCAGGTCGCGCCGGGCAAGGATGCCGCCATGCACTTTTGGATGCAGCGTCTTGACGCGGCCATCAAGCATTTCCGGGAAGCCGGTATAGTCGCCGATTTCTGTGACGGCAAGGCCGGCGTCGCGCAAGAGCTTGGCGGTACCGCCGGTAGACAGGAGCTTGACCCCCTGGGCTACAAGGCCCTGGGCGAATTCGAGCGCACCGCGTTTGTCGGAAAGGCTGATCAGGGCTTGACGAATTTTCATTGGCTTATCTGGCTTATGGTTGCAGGTCGGAAGAAAATCGGTGGATCAGAAAACGAGGTGGCGCGGCTCAGGCGAGATTGTGTTCGACGAGTTTCTTGCGCAAGGTGTTGCGGTTGATGCCGAGCATCTCGGACGCCAGCGTCTGGTTGCCGCCGGCCTGTTCCATGACGACTTCGAGCATCGGACGCTCGACGCTTTTCAGCACCATGTCGTAAACGGATCCCGGCTTCTCGCCGTCCAGATCGTCAAAGTAGGTTCGCAGTGCGCCGTACACGCACGCCGAGATGTCGTGTTGCTTTTTCATGCGGCTATGTCCTCTCCGTCATTGTTGTTTTCTATTGGCATGTAATTGATGTGTTCGTTGTGCTCGGCCAGCCCGAAGAAGAAGTCGTTGACTGCGCCGCGTTGCTGCGCGATGTCCGGCAATTGGTTCATGGCGTGGCGAAACGCGGCTGAGCCAATCAGCCCTTTGGTGTACCAGGAGATGTGCTTGCGCGCGACGCGCACGCCGGTTTCGGTGCCGTAAAAGTCGTAGAGGTCTTCCAGGTGCGCGAGCAGGATGTCGTGGATCTCGGTCACGCGCGGCGGCATCAGGTGGGTGCCGGTCTTCAGGTAGTGCTCGACTTCGCGGAACAGCCACGGCCGGCCCTGCGCCGCGCGCCCGATCATCAGCGCGTCGGCTCCGGTGACGTCGAGTACGTGCTTCGCTTTCTCCGGCGAAGTGATGTCGCCGTTGGCGATGATCGGAATCTGCGCCTCAGCCTTGACGGCCGCGATCGTCTCGTATTCGGCATTGCCGGTATAGCCGCACGCCCTGGTACGACCGTGCATGGCCAGCGCGCGGATGCCGGATTCCTCGGCGATTTTCAGGATGGTCAGCGCGTTGCGGTTGGTCTTGTCCCAGCCCGTGCGGATCTTCAGCGTGACCGGTGTTTCGGGCACGGCCTTGACCACCGCTTCGAGGATGCGACCAACCAGCGGCTCGTCCTTCAGCAGCGCCGAACCAGCCATTACATTGCAGATCTTCTTGGCCGGGCAGCCCATATTGATGTCGATGATCTGCGCGCCACGGTCCACGTTGTGCCGTGCGGCTTCGGCCATCATCTCCGGAATCGAACCTGCGATCTGCACCGAAATCGGCTCCACCTCGCCATCATGGTTCGCGCGCCGCTGCGTCTTGGCGCTGCCGTAGAGCAGCGAATTCGACGTCACCATCTCCGAAACCGCCAACCCAGCGCCCATCTTCTTGCAAAGCTGGCGGAAAGGCCGATCCGTCACGCCAGCCATCGGGGCGACGAACAGATTGTTACGGAGCGTGAAACCGACAAATTCCATAGGGGAAGGCAGCCGTGCTGGAGTCAGGGGAAGGGGCGGATTCTACCCTGATTGCTGCTTAAAAAATAGTCAGTTTTTGACGGTGGGAGATCAGCCTTTCAGGTTGTGCAGGATCTGGTGGAAGATGCAAATGGTCGGCCAAGCGATTGCTGCTCCTGCTAAAGATCACGAGCAGAAAGCGTCGAACCGGGGATTCAGTCCGCGCATTCAAGCGCGGAATTGCCCAGCCGACGAATTTCCGCCTTGACTGTATCAACCACCTTCCCGCTAATCGGCACATTGGCCAGATTTCCTGCTAAGCAAAACTGCGTCGCCGAGACATTCCGGGAAAGGTAAACGCGTAGCTCTTCAACGTTTGTCTCGTGGCGGTTAGACGGTAGGCGAACCGTTAGGAGAGCATCGCCCACGAGATCATTGTTGAGGTCGGTGAACGCGATGAGTCGAACAGATCTGCACTGGTCGCTGTCGGAGTCTGGAGGAACAGGGGTAAGTTGCGCCGAATTGCCTGACGAGTTAACTACGACCAAGCGGCAATAGCTGTTCGTGACACCTTCAAATGAAATTCGCACAGGGAAAATGGTTTCCCCGCTTGGTAGCGTTCGAATGGCATCCTTGCGTATTTCAATTTGTGCGGGAAGTTCGGTAGGAAACTCATCTTGCGAACTTGCACTGGATAGAACAAGCGCAGCAAGGTCATCCGTTCTTCCGCCATTCTGCGCATGACAGGTATTGACCACTGGCAATGCGGCAAAGGCGAAAACGATGAATCGGCTAAGGACGCTGCGGCAAGAAGTCGACAAGTGCAGTTCTTTCTCTTCCGCCGTATGTTGCAGTGATTGTCGATGTTGAGTCGTTGTCGGTCGAGTCGCTACGATACCTGTTGATATATGCCGCGTACCCCTGCCGTTCTGCAAAACCATAACCTCCTCCATTCACAAGAACTGAAATGCGCGCGACCGCTGCTGTTGTGTAGCCTCGGTCGGCTACGCGGTTGATATCCAGCAGATTGTTGCCTGTGTTTTTTGATGTCCAGTAGAAGCCCCCCGAATCGCACGCGTTGAATGCATCGCTGGCGACGTCATGAGGGTCGTATCGTGGGTGCCATGTATGCGGTTGCCGAACGACATGGCCGTATCTGTCTCTCGGATCTTGCCAATAGTGCGTCGAAGCATATGTAATTCTTGGGTCACGGTACATCTGTGAATGCGATATGCGAGCTAACTGGCGATAGGTGCCATAGTCATCATAGTTGCCTGCCCAAGTTAGCTGCATTATCCCGCGCCCATAAAAGGCGGTGTAGTACTGCATGGCCGGCGCTGGCCAGTAAACAGAGCCATCTTTGCGCCTCTGCTGGTGTCCACGTCCGTACTCCTCCATTGTCTGCCACATTGCTGTTTCGATATATGTTTGTGCAAGAAAATGTACTTGCCGGGACGGTGAGAGAACGAGGTATTTTCTCAAGGTACGGTTCAGGTTCTCTTGGTACGATCGGAAACGCCGAGTTGCTGTCCCCCAACTTACTGATGTCTGAGATGTTCGGGTCAGTCCATGCCGCCTTGGCATGAGTTGGGCTAACTCGTTCAGACTCAACCAACCGCATCTCCTGAACGTCTCTATAAACCGCCGCGGATGAAAGCGCCAAGGATTGTCCGGTAGCGCTGGAGTTTGTGTTGGCACCTGTTCCCAGAAGCACAATGCCTGTGCATGGGCTTTGAAGTTGTTAAAGTCGTCATCGCTCAGTGCTTCGAAGTTTTCATTTTCGGGGTTCATCAGCCAAGCCCAGCGCTGATCGATGGTGTCCGCTCTCCATTCGCTCGGGAACTTGCATATCGTGTGCTCAAGTCGGTGCAACAAGGCCTGATTGCGTAGCCCTTCACGGGCCTCAGCAATGTCTACCCATGCATCCTGATTGGTGTTGAACCAGCGACGAATAGTCGGAGAGTCGCAGCGACTATCCTTGTCAGCGCTGTCTTCGATGAAGCGCCAGCCTTTCCAGTGAGGAAAGTCGGCATCACTGAATTTTCGGACATTCGTGGCATTGAGGTTCGCCCATCCTTGTCCATCGGGATACTTCACCTGGCGCCAGTGCGGCACATCTGGTGGCGAGAGGGTCTCGTTCGCGGTGTTGATGACTCTCCCGAACCTTAGGAGTTCATACACGGCGCTTGGTGCCGGGCGGCCAGTCGTTGGGTAAGCCTCCGCGATTGCCTTGGCCTTCGCATAGATCTTGTATTCCGCGTCGCGTTCGATGAGCGGTTCGCCCTCGGGGGTACCATCGCCATGGTAGGTCGTGACGGTCGCGTCGCCACGCTGACCGATAACTCCGTCGCCTTCGGCGTGGCGTAGGCCGACAAACAGATCTTCCTCTGTCGTGTATATCGGCGCTTCCGTCGGTGTGGTCAAGTTTGCCAGCGGCTGCTTGGAATATAGGTGCGAGCCTGCCGGGAGGTAGAAGTACATCTCGCCGAAAACGACGCTGCTTCTGCCATCCGCTCCGAGTGGCAGTTCGCCGGATTGCCGTCCCGTCAGTCGTTGCAGGTTCTCGTCGTCGCAGAAGATCTCGAAATGTATCCGGTGTGGCTGGCCGTAGATGTAACCTGCTGATCCCAGTTCCTCTTTGCGATAGATGCGCCGATTTCTCGCGACGCCCTCTGCAATGGAGTCCAGGTGCATGTATAGCGAGTAGAAAACGACGCTAATTGCTTGTCCGTCAGGAGATGCTCCAATGTCGGTTTCGTGCCGGATAAGTACCGTACCATCGCTTGTCCAGCAGCTGCTTCCTGCGGGGGCGCCGTAGTTCAGGGGCTCATCGTCGTTTCTGTTTTGTGCTGTGGGTTGTCGAGCATAGATGACGGTGCCGTCGGCGATAGCGCGTACAGGGAGCGTCGTCGCCTCTTCTCCCGGAGGTGCGATCAAGTGCGTGCCGCCGTGCCATCCGAGTTCCATGCTCACCGGATAGGCGCCGGCGATCGTCTCGTTGCCCAACTCGGGAATGAAATTCGAAGAAACGCTGTTCATGGCGAGATTTAGCCAGTCGGCGTCGCTTTGATTTCCTTCGCGGGATGGAAGGAAGGGGGGGCTGATCAGCATTGTTTGGTATCCATTTACGCTGAGAAGTAGAAGCGGTGTTCGCGTTCAAACTTCGACTGGGACCATTTTGGTAGTGTCGGCTTCATCCTCCCCGGCCCCACCCAATCATGACTCGC
>JAGNOM010000113.1 GCA_017990155.1 Propionivibrio sp.
ACAAGACGATTTCACGGGCGAACCTGGAGCAGCAGTCGGGCCTGTCGCGCGCGACGATCGTACAGCGCCTCGGCGTACTCTTCGCCGCCGGCCTGATCGGCGAGGCCGACGAAACCGCGCCGAGCGGTGGTCGTCCGTCGAAGTTGCTGAAGGTGAACGAGACCTTCGCCCTGACGCTTGCCGCCGACATCGGCGAGAGCATCATCCGCGTCGTCATCACCTCGCTCGAACCGCGCATCCTGGCCGAAATCACCTTTCCCAACAGCTTCGATATCGCGCCCGAAACAACCCTGCGCGAGATCATGGTGCAGGGCGAGCAACTGCTCGCCGGGCTCGGCCGGAAGAAGCGTGATCTGCTTGGCGTCGGGCTGTCACTGCCGGCGCCGGTCGACTACGACAATGCGCTGGTCGTCGGCCCATCGGTGATGCGCGGCTGGGACGGCTTCGATATCCGCGGCTGGTTCCGCGAGAACCATGCGATCCGCATGTTTGCTGATAACGACGTGAACCTGATGGCCTTTGCCGAACAGCGCGCGCACTGGCCGGACGAAGACAGTTTCTTTTTCATCAAGGCCGGCACCGGCATCGGCAGCGGCATCGTCACGCGCGGTGAACTGTTCCGCGGCGGCCAGGGCGCGGCCGGCGACGTCGGCCACATCCAGCTCGACTGGCCCGAGCCGCCGCTCTGCCGCTGCGGCAAGCTCGGCTGCCTGGAAGCCTACGCGGCCGGCTGGGCGATTGCGCGCACGCTGCGCGAAAAAGGCTTCGAAGCGGAGAGCGCGCGCGACATCATCAATCTCGTCCAGCGCAACGTGCCGGAGGCGATCCAGCAGATCCGCTTTGCCGGACGCGGCCTCGGCGAGATTGTCGCCAGCGTGGTCAGCGTGCTCAACCCGAATCGCATCGTCGTCGGTGGCACGCTGGCGCTGGCCGGGGAACATCTGCTCGCCGGCATCCGCGAACAGGTGAGCCAGCGCTGTCTGCCGCTCGCCACGCGCAAGTTGCAGATTTCAACTGCGCGCTCCGACGAACGCGCGGGGGTGCTTGGGGCGGCGCAGCTCGTGATTGACGAGCGGTTGCAGTCGATTGGGAAGTAGGTGACGCTGTGTTCCGCGCCTGACGCGCGGGCGTACTTTTTCTTGTCTTGCCAAGAAAAAGTAGCCAAAAAGAAGTCGCGCCCACAGCGTCGCCCGGCTGCGCCGGGGTCTCTGCGCTGCTCAGGCACAACGGGAGGGCTGCGGAACTCGGGGCTACGCCCCTCAGACAGTCCTCGCCCTTTTTCCCGTCGCGCCCTGCGCTGCTCGACGACGCAGAGGGCAAGAGGAAAACCGAGCGGACACCAGGCCCAAAGCGCGTCAAACTCCGTTCGGTGTTCGTTCCCCCTCGTGTAGCGCAGGGCAGCCGGCATAGCCGGCCGCGCAACGCGGGGGTCGCCTTTTCTTTGGCTCCTTTCTTTTGGCGAAGCAAAAGAAAGGACGCCCGCGCGTCAGGCGCGGAACCCAGCGTCCCCTAAACGCACGAATACCCCCCATCAATAATGATGTCAGCACCCGTCGTATAGGACGCCGCTTCGCTGGCGAGATAAACCACCGCACCCTGTAACTCCTCAGGCAACCCCATGCGCTTCATCGGCGCGGAGAAGAACCAGTTTTCCATGCGTTCGCGTGGCACGTCGATCGACAGCGGCGTCGCCATGTAGCCCGGGCTGATGCTGTTCACCCGGATGTTGTACTTGGCCCACTCGGTGGCCAGCGACTTGGTCAGGTGAATCAGGCCAGCCTTCGACGCGTTGTACGCGCACTGCGGCTGCGGCACGTTGACGATATGTCCCGACATCGACGCCGTGCTGATGATGGCGCCACCCTTGCCGGCCTTGATCATGCGTTGTCCGGCGGCGCGCGCCATGAGGAACTGCGCCGTGAGGTCGACGTCGACGACCTTGCGCCACTGCTCCAGCGTCATCGTCTCGGCCTCGATACAGATGCAGATGCCGGCGTTGTTAAACAGGATGTCGACACCACCGAAGCGCGCGTCGACTTCGGCGTAGGCGGCCTCGACCGCCGCTTCGTCGGCAACGCTCATCTTGACGCAGAAGGCCTCGCGGCCGAGTGCGCGGATCTTCTCTTGCGTCTCGCTCGCTTCGTTGAGATCGAACAGCGCCACGTCGGCGCCGGCTTCGGCGAGGGCGATCGCCACGTGGTGGCCGATGCCCTGCGCGGCGCCGGTGACGATGGCCTTTTTCCCGGTCAGGCGGAATCGATCGATGATTGACATGCGTTGTCTCCTTGATGGTGGTGTGGGATGTGCTTCCTGAAAAATCACTTGTTGAGCGTATGCATCGCGTTGCGCACGCCGGCATTGCCCGACATCTCGCAATAGCGGCGGTACTGCTCGTCGTAGATCGGGAACACGCCCGTCGTCGGCTCGACGATGCGGAAATCGGTGGCGCCAAAACGCCGCGCGCCCTCGCTGTAGTCGGGAACGACGCCGGCGGCGACCGCGCCGTGGATCGCGGCGCCGATCGCCGTCGGATGCGTCAGTCGCGGAATCTGCAGTTCGCAGCCAAGGATGTCGGCCAGCATCTGCATCAACAGACCGTTCTTTTGCGCCAGGCCGCCGGTGAGCACCACGCGTTCGATCGATGAGCCGCTGCTGGCGAGCAGATCGACGATGGTGCGCGCGCCGTAGCAGATCGCTTCCATCAGCGCGCGGTAGATATCGACCGCTGTCGAACGCATGTTCAAACCAACCAGCAGGCCGCTGAGCGCCGAATCGCCAAACGGCACGCGGCAGCCGTTCCACCAGTCGAGCGCGAGCAAGTGCCCGGAGCCCGGCGACATCAGCGCGGCGGCCCGGTCGTAGTAAGCGAAATCGTCTTTTGCGTGGCCTGAGCGCGGGAAGGTGCTGACGAACCATGCGAGCAGGTCGCCAAAGCTCGCCTGCCCGGCTTCATAACACCATGCGCCGGGAATCGCCGCGCTGTAGGCGGTGCCCTCGATGCCCTTGGGCAAGGGGCGCGCCGTCTTGTCGAGCAGGAGGAAGACGGCCGAGGTTCCCAGCGCGCCCATCAGCGAACCGCTGTCGACGACGCCAAGCGCCGGCATCGCCACGTGCGAGTCGATGATCGCCACGGCGACGGCCGGCTGGCCGAGGACTCCCGTTTTCTCCAGCCACGCCGGACTCAGCGGTCCGGCCGAAGTGCCGACCGGCAGCGGATCGCTCAGGCGGTCGTGCAAACCCGGAACGATGTCCCGCGGATAACCATGCTCGCGGCGGTAGTGCGCCTTGTAGGTGGCGAAGCTCTCGCTGCGCGCCTCGTTCCCGGTCAGCTGCCAGACGAGCCAGTCGCCGGCCTCGATGAAGCGCTCGGTCTCGTTCCAGGCTTCGGCCGATTCGTCGGCGATCTGCGCCGCCTTGGCGAGCAGCCATTCGCCCGAGAGCTTGCCGCCGCAATTGGCCAGATAGTCGCCACCGCGCGCGTTGATGCGATTGGCCCACGGTTGCGCCGCCTGGTGCTTCCAGAGCTTGACGTAGGCGTGCGGGTTGCGCGGCAGGATCGCCGAGAGGGGCGTGCCGTCGGCCTTGCACGGCAGCGGCGAACTGGCGGTGAAGCCCAACCCGATGCCGAGGATCGTGCGCTCGCGTCCGAGGCCGCCGAGGATGACCTCCGCCGCCTCCGTGTAGTCCGTCGCCACCTGCAGCGCCCAGCCGCGCCCGAGCGCCTCGCCGCCGGGCAAGGAGGCCGACATGACTCCGTGCCGGTATTCGTGCGTCAGGCTGCTGACGACGCGCCCGCTCTCGGCATCGACCAGAACGCCGCGCGCCGACTCCGATCCGTAGTCCAGACCAATCAAATACGTTCCACTCGTTGCGTTCATTGCCAGCTCGCTTTCCGATTCCGCATGGGCCGGTGTATCCGGTTATTTATGTATAAATTAAAGCAGATCATATTATGGTTTTGCGCACTCAGGCAAATAACAAACAAATCGACGCGTCGCCGGACGAGCGCACGGCGTCATCCAAACTAATACGCGTTCACTAAAACTGATTCCGGGGAAAGGCCGGGTGAGCGCTTGATATAATTGCCATCCCCTCGAACACCCGGATACCCAGTCCCCATGCACAAGTTTCGATCGCTGTCTTTCGTTTTGCTCGTCTCGTTTTTCCTCCCGTTTTTTTCGACCCAGAGCTTCGCCCAGCAACTGCCAGTTCCACCGGCGCTTGCGGCCAAGTCCTGGCTGCTGATTGAAGCCGGCTCCGGACAGGAACTCGCCTCACAGGCCGCCGACGAACGGCTCGAACCGGCGTCGCTGACCAAGCTGATGACCGCCTACCTGACGTTCGCCGCGATCAAGCAAGGCACGATCAAGCCCGAGCAGACGATACTGGTCTCGGAGAAGGCCTGGAAAGCGAAGGGCTCGCGCATGTTCATCCAGGTCAACACCCAGGTGGCCGTCGAAGATCTGATCAAGGGCATGATCGTCCAGTCCGGCAACGACGCGTGCGTTGCGCTCGCCGAAGCCATCGCCGGCAGCGAAGAGAACTTTGCGCAGATGATGAACCAGCAGGCGCAGAAGCTCGGCATGAAGGCGACCAGTTTCAGGAACGCCGCCGGACTGCCCGACCCTGAGCACTACACGACGGCGCGCGACCTGGCGACGCTGGCGCTTGCGCTGATCCGCGACTTTCCCGAGGACTACGCCAAGTACTACTCGATCAAGGAATTCCGTTACAACAACATCACCCAGCCGAACCGCAACCGCCTGCTGTGGCTCGACCCGACCGTCGACGGAATGAAGACCGGCTTTACCGATGCCGCGGGCTACTGCCTGATTTCGTCGGCCAAGCGCGGTCCGCGCCGCCTGCTGTCGGTCGTCCTCGGCGCCAAGTCCGACGCGGTGCGTGCGCAGGAGTCGCTCAAGCTGCTCAACTTCGGCTTCCAGGCCTATGACGCCGTGCAGCTGTATGCCAAGAACGACGCCGTTTCCACGCTGAAAGTCTGGAAGGGCAAGGAGAAAACGCTCAAGGCCGGGTTCACCGAAGATTTCGTCATGGTCGTGCCCAAGGGTTTCGGCGAGCGCATCAAGTCCGAACTCGAATCGCAGCAACCGCTGATCGCACCCGTCACTCAAGGTCAGGTCGTCGGCAAGATGAAGGTCAGCCTGGACGGGAAGCCGCACGGCGAATTCCCGGTCGTCGCGCTCGAAGCGGTGCCGGTCGCCGGCATCTTCGGCCGCGCCATCGACACCATGCGCCTCTGGTTCAACTGATTTCGCAACGCTTTTTCATCCCCTAAGGACGTACCATGACCGCCTACCTCAACGGCAAATTCATGCCGATCGCCGAAGCCAAAATCTCTCCGCTCGACCGCGGCTTCCTCTTCGCCGACGGCGCCTACGAAGTCATCCCGGTGTACGGCCGCTACGGCTTCCGTCAGGAAGAGCACATGCGCCGCTTCCAGGTTTCGCTCGACGGCATCCGTCTGCCGAACCCGCACACGCCGGATGAATGGCGCGCACTGATCAAGCAGATCATCGCCAACGCCCCGTTCGAGGATCAGCAGCTGTATATCCAGGTCACGCGTGGCGCCGACGTCAAGCGCGATGCAGCCTTCCCGGTCAACGTCCCGCAAACCGTTTTCATGTTCACCGCGCCGATGGCCAAGCCGAGCGCCGAAATGCGCGCCAACGGCGTCGCCTGCGTGACCGCGCCCGATATCCGCTGGGGCCGTTGCGACCTGAAGACCGTTGCCCTGCTCGCCAACTCGCAGGCTCGCCAGATCTCGGTCGACGCCGGCTGCACCGAAACGATCATGATCCGCGAAGGCTTCCTGACCGAAGGCTCGGCCTCGAACGTCTTCATCGTCAAGAACGGCGTCGTGCTCGCACCGCCGAAGAACAACCGCATCCTGCCCGGCATCACCTACGACGTCGTCTTCGAACTCGCCGCCAAGCACGGCGTGCCGAACGAAGCGCGTCCGATCACCGAAGCCGAAGTCCTCGACGCCGACGAAATCTGGGTCACGTCCTCGACCAAGGAAATCCTGCCGGTCACCAAGCTGAACGGCAAGCCGGTTGGCCACGGCGACGCCGCGGGCAAGGTCGGCCCGGTCGCGCAGAAGCTGCACAAGGCCTACGTCGACTTCCGCGACGCGCTCGTCGCTGCTTCGAAGAATGCCTGATCAGGCACCGGCGCAGGACACTCTGCTCGAGTTCCCCTGCGCCTTTCCGCTCAAGATCATGGGTCTGGCCAGCGATGGCTTGGCCCAGGTGGTGCTTGAGGTTGTCCTGCGTCACGCACCGGATTTTGACGGCTCCACCATGGGCATGCGCGCCTCGAGCGGCGGCAAGTACATCAGCCTCACCTGTACGATCAACGCCACGTCGAAACCGCAGCTTGACGCGCTCTATCGCGAACTTTCCGGGCATCCGCTGGTCAAGGTGGTGCTTTGAACGAAGCGCCGAGCGTCCGTAATCTGGGGCGCGTGGACTACGAACCGACGTGGCAGGCGATGCTCGATTTCACGGCCGCACGCAACGCCGACACTCCTGACGAACTGTGGATCTGCGAACATCCGCCGGTCTATACGCTGGGCCAGGCCGGCAAACCGGAACACCTGCTGGTCGACAACGGCATCCCGCTCGTAAAGATCGATCGCGGCGGACAAATCACGTATCACGGCCCCGGCCAGGTGGTGATCTACCTGCTGCTCGATCTCACCCGGCGCGACCTCAAGGTGCGCGAACTGGTGGCGCGCATCGAGCAGGCGATGATCGACTTTCTCGCCGAACACGGCGTTGCCGCTGACCGGCTCGATGGTGCGCCCGGCGTCTATATCGAGCGCGGCGGCATCGTCGCCAAGATTGGCGCACTGGGCTTGCGCATCCGCAAGGGCCGCTGTTACCACGGCCTCAGCCTGAACGTGGATATGGATCTTTCACCGTTCAACGCGATCAATCCCTGCGGCTACGCCGGCATGGCCGTGACGCAGACACGCGATCTGGGCGTGCCGCTGACGCCGGCACAAGCAGGCGAAGCGCTGGTGGCGCACCTGAACCGACAACTGGAGCAAGCATGAGCGAACACGAAGCAACAGGATCGACTGCGGCAACGACCGAGAAACCCGCCGCCAAGGTTGCTGGCGTCAAGCAGAAGGGCGAACTGAAGACGGCGCGCATCCCGATCAAGATCGTCCCGGTCGATGAGCCGCTGAGGAAGCCGTCGTGGATTCGCGTCAAGGCCGGCAACGACACCGGCCGCTTCGGCGAGATCAAGTCGATGCTGCGCGAGCAGAAACTGCATACCGTCTGCGAAGAAGCCGCCTGCCCGAACATTGGCGAGTGCTTCGGTCGCGGCACGGCCACGTTCATGATCCTCGGCGACATCTGCACACGCCGCTGCCCGTTCTGCGACGTCGGCCACGGCAAGCCATTGCCGCCCGATACTGAAGAGCCGGCCAACCTGGCCGACAGCGTCGCGCATCTGAAACTACGCTATGTCGTGATCACCAGCGTCGACCGCGACGACCTGCGCGACGGCGGCGCCCAGCACTTCGTCGACGTCATCGCTGCCGTGCGCGACAAGTCGCCGACGACCACCATCGAAACGCTCGTCCCCGACTTCCGCGGCCGCATGGAAATCGCCGTCGACGTCCTCGGCCAATCGCTGCCCGATGTGCTCAACCACAACATGGAAACCGTGCCGCGCCTCTACAAGCAGGCCCGCCCCGGCGCCGATTATCAGCACTCGCTCGACTTCCTCAAGCTGTTCAAGGAAAGCTCCCCGCAAGTCCCGACCAAATCCGGCCTGATGGTCGGCCTCGGCGAGACCGACGACGAGATCCTCGAAGTCATGCGCGACCTGCGCGCCCACGGCGTCGAGATGTTGACCATCGGCCAGTATCTCGCGCCTTCGGGCCATCACCTGCCGGTCGTGCGCTACGTGCATCCGGACACCTTCAAGATGTTCGAGACCGAAGCATTGAAGATGGGCTTCACCGGCGCCGCCTGCGGCCCGATGGTTCGTTCTTCGTACTGGGCCGACAAGCAGGCGCACAACGCCGGCGTCGCCTGATTTCCGCAGACGATCGGCCGCGTTGGTGGATAGTCATGGCGCCGTCGCGCTCTGGAGCGTGCTCGCGTCGCACTGGCTGATTTTGATCGCCGCGACGGCGGCGGGTTTCGTCAATGCGATGG
>JAGNOM010000420.1 GCA_017990155.1 Propionivibrio sp.
GCCGGCAAACTTGCACATCGCCTGCCACTCATCCTCGGTCGGCAAACGCACCGGCTGGCCGCTGCAGCGCGCTTTCCACTGACAGAACGCCTTGGCCTCGTGGTAATTCGTTTCCACCGGCCAGTCCAACGGCATCGGAACCTCTTCCAGCATCAGGCGCAGCTTCCACGCTTTGCCGTCCTTGACCCAGAAGGTCGGATGCTCGGCCTGCGCGAACTGTCTCCATGCCGCGCCCTCTTCCGTCCACAGCGAGTCGTCGGCATAGCCGCCGGCCTCGACGAAGGCCAGGAACTCCTGATTAGACACCAGATACCGGCTCGCCCTGAACGCTTGCACGTTCGCCATGTGAATGCCGAACTCGTTGTCCCATCCGTAGACGACCGGGTCGCCGCGCTCGCGGCCGAGACGCAACGCCGTCGACGGCACAGCGACAAGTTCGTTCTCCGGCGCGGGGGCCGTCTTTCGGCAAGGCGCCCAGGCAGGATGCGGGGTCACGTACTTCAGCTGATGCTGACGAATCAGCACCGACGAGGTTTCCAGATGAATGCGCTCGTGCTCGATGCCCATCAGGATGATCCACCACGGATGATCCCAACTGATCGGCAGCGACAGCGGCGCGGTCCGGATCAACTGATCGACCACGGCGCGGACCGAACGGCGATAGGCCTTGACTGAATCGACCGCAGGCCAGTCGTAGCGTGCTTCGTTCAGGTCGTCCCAGCTCATCTCGTCGACGCCGATGGCGAACATCGATTCGAACTCGGGGTTGATGCGCCGCTCGACAAGGCCGGCCAAGACCAGCTTGTTGATGAAGAAGGTCGCTGTATGGCCGAGGTAGAAGATCAACGGGTGGCGCAGCGAAATCGGCTTCTTGTAATAGGCCTCGTCACAGGTCAGCACTTCGAACAATCGCTCGTAGCCATCGAAGGTCGCGTGGAAATAGGCAAGGATCTCCGCTCGTTTCTGCTCGGCGTCACCGCCATTCAGCAGCGGCGTTCCGGGAAAAGCTGAACTTTGCATGCAAACTCCGATCTTGGAAGATGCGTTGATAGGCGAACACGGCACTCGACCGATCGCGCTTGACGCCCCGTCGGACCAGCAAATCGGGTTTTGATTCAACAACGGCGCTCGAGTCGCCGCTGGCAAGCCGGTCAATGCGAGCCGCATCGGCTGATGGTAGCGACCGGTCCGATTGCTGACGAGCATGCTGCACCCCAGCATCGCTCGTTGCAGGAGTATCCTGACGCCAGCGGCTGCGCATGCCTGACAGATGCGCCGATCGTTGAGCCGCGTGTGTCCCGGCTCTCTTTTGTTTTCTTGAGTTGACCTTTGCCATGAAAAGTAAGCGTCCTGTTGTCGTGATCGTCGGTGCCGGGTTCGGCGGGCTGGCTGCAGTCAGGAGTCTCGAAAGCGCGGATGTCGACGTTCTCCTGATCGATCAGCGCAACCACCATCTGTTCCAGCCGCTCCTGTACCAGGTCGCGACGGCCTGGTTGTCGCCGGCCGACATCGCGGCACCGATCCGTAGCGTCTTTTCGCGCCAGGAGAACCTGTCCGTTGTGCTCGGGCGCGTGATCAGTGTCGACGCCGAGGCGCGTACCGTCCGCGTGGACAACGGCGTGCGCGAGAGTGCGGTGGCCTTCGACTATCTGATTCTGGCGACCGGCGCACGGCATGACTACTTTGGCAACGATGCGTGGGCCGCCTACGCGCCCGGTCTGAAGACCATCGAGGATGCTGTCGCCATCCGCGAGCGCCTGCTCACCGCATTCGAGATGGCCGAGATGGCGTCCGATCCAGCCGAACGTGACGCCAACCTGACGATCGTCATCGTCGGCGGCGGTGCTACGGGTGTCGAAATGGCCGGCTCCATCGCCGAACTGGCGCGTGCGGCGCTGGTCAAGGACTTCCGCCGCATCGATCCACGCCAGGCACGTGTCTATCTGATCGAAGCCGGGCCGCGTGTGCTACCGGCCTTCCCCGAAACACTGTCGGTCGCCGCCAAGTCATCGCTCGAGAAGCTTGGCGTGACCGTGCGTGTCAATACGCGAGTCACGGACTGCGACGCCGGCAGCGTCACGGTGCTCGGCGAGCCGAGCGAGCGCATTGCTGCGGCGACCATTATCTGGGCCGCTGGCGTACGGGCTTCACCGGCGGCTCGCTGGCTCACGAGCGACGCAGATCGTGCCGGACGATTGCGCGTCGAACCCGACTTCAGCGTACCCGGACACGCGCATGTGTTCGCCATCGGCGACACGGCATCGCTGACCGACGCCAATGGCCGCGTCGTTCCCGGTGTCGCACCGGCGGCCAAGCAGGCCGGGCGATACGTCGGTCAGGTCATCCTCGCAGCGGTGCGCGGTACCGATAAGCCGGCGCCGTTCCGTTACCGGAATCCGGGCAACATGGCGACCATCGGCCGCCGTGCCGGCATTGCGGATTTCGGCTGGATCTCGCTGCGCGGACCCGTCGCCTGGTGGCTGTGGGGCATCGTGCACATCTACTTCCTGATCGACTTCCGCAGCCGGCTGACCGTATCGATCAACTGGCTGTGGTCATTCCTCACCTACAAGCGCGGGGCGCGGCTGATTACGAGCTACCGGAAGACCGAAGACCAGTAGCTGCCTTCTGGTCGCGTCGGTGTTCGCCTTGATTCTGCCGCTGGGCCGTCGATCGGTTTCGTCCCCTGCCGATTGGCGACTACAG
>JAGNOM010000421.1 GCA_017990155.1 Propionivibrio sp.
ATCGAGTTCGGCCGAGTGGAAACGATCGTCGGTCGAAGCGGCGATGTCGCGCAGCTTGGCCATGTCGGCGAAGGTCAGCACCGGCTGCGTCACTTCCAGACGATAGGGCGGGTTGATTTCGTTGATGCCGAGCAGGTTCGGCTTCGGTCCGATGAAGGACACGAGCGACATGACCATCTGCTCGCGGATCGGGTCGATCGGCGGGTTGGTCACCTGCGCGAAGAGCTGGCGGAAGTAGTTGTAGAGCGGCTTGTTCTTGCTCGACAACACCGCCAGCGGCGTGTCGTTGCCCATCGAGCCGGTCGCTTCCTCGCCGGTCTTCGACATCGGTTCGAGGATGAACTTGATGTCTTCCTGGCTGAAACCGAAGGCCTGCTGACGATCGAGCAGTGTCGCCACGCACTCGGGCGCCTGCGCGCCAACGGGCGCGGCCAGGCTGTCGAGCTTGATATTGATGCGATCGACCCAGTCCTGATACGGCTTCTGCCGCGACAGGGTGTCTTTCAGCTCGCTGTCATCGATGATGCGGCCCTCGTCGAGATCGATGAGGAACATCTTTCCGGGCTGCAAGCGCCATTTCTTGACGATTTTCTCGGCTGGAATCGGCAGCACGCCCGATTCCGAAGACATGACGACCAGGTCGTCATCGGTCACCAGATAACGCGCCGGGCGCAGCCCGTTGCGATCGAGTGTCGCGCCGATCTGACGGCCGTCGGTAAAGGCCACCGCCGCCGGGCCGTCCCACGGCTCCATCATCGCCGCGTGGTATTCATAGAACGCACGGCGCTTGTCGTCCATCAGCGTATGCGATTCCCAAGCCTCGGGGATCAGCATCATCATCGCGTGCGCCAGCGAGTAGCCGCCCATGACGAGCAATTCAAGCGCGTTGTCGAACGACGCGGTATCGGACTGGTTCGGGTAGATCAGCGGCCAGATCTTGTCGAGGTCGGCGCCGAGCAAGGGCGACGAGGTGCCCTTTTCACGAGCGCGCATCCAGTTGTAGTTGCCGCGCAGTGTGTTGATCTCGCCATTGTGCGCGATCATGCGGAACGGATGCGCGAGCGGCCAGGTCGGGAAGGTGTTGGTCGAGAAGCGCTGGTGAACCAGCGCCAGCGCCGAAACGCTGCGCGGATCCTTGAGGTCGAGATAGTACTCGCCGACCTGATCGGCGAGCAGCAAGCCCTTGTAGACGATCGTCCGCGCCGACATCGACGGCTGGTAGAACTCCTTGCTGTGCTCAAGGCCAAGGCCGCGGATGGCGTTGGCTGCGCGACGGCGGATGACATAGAGTTTGCGTTCGAGCGCATCGGTCACCATCATGTCCGGACCGCGCCCGATGAAGACCTGGCGGATGATCGGCTCGCGCTCGCGCACCGCCGGCGACATCGGCATCGTGTGGTTGACCGGCACATCGCGCCAGCCGAGGACGACCTGTCCTTCGGCACGCACGGCGCGTTCGATTTCTTCCTGGCAGGCGAGGCGCGAGGCGCATTCCTTGGGCAGGAAGACCATGCCGACGCCGTAATCACCGGCGCGCGGCAAGGTGATGCCTTGCCCGGCCATGACTTCCTGGAAGTAATCGTGCGGAATCTGAATCAGAATCCCCGCACCGTCACCCATCAGCGGGTCAGCGCCGACGGCACCGCGGTGATCGAGATTCTTCAGAATCTGCAACCCCTGTTCGATGATCGAATGGCTTTTGGTGCCCTTGATGTGCGCTACAAAACCGACACCGCAGGCGTCGTGCTCGTTGGCCGGGTCATAGAGACCCTGCCGCTCAGGTAAAGCCGAATCCATCACTGGCAAATCCTCACAAAACGATGACAAAACAGAGGCTGTCAATACACCAAACGTCAAAAAAGCCGGCCTGAGCCAGCTTATCTTTTCAATGGGCGACGCCGGATTGTATCGTCAAACCTCTGATAATCAAAGCCTTAGGCGACACCCATTTCGCACCAATAAGGTGCAGATCATGGACATTTTCGACCGGCAATTGGTTCAGTTTCCGAAGCCGGTGAACAAACCCGGTTCGCCGCTCCGCTCTTCATTCGCTCTGGCGCCCATGGTAGAGTTAGCGGGTCTTGCCGAAGGGTTCGGTTGCATCGATTTTCGTGCCGAATTCGATCCGCGGCTAAAAAACAGTGCGGCTGCTTCCGCGTGATCATCGTGGATGGGCTGACACCCAGAAAAGCCGGAGACTGCCACACCTCAAATCCAGAGGCGGCTTCGAGTGATTCGAGCCGCGCCTTTACACGTATGAATCGAGTGATGGAGAACTGAATGCCACTGACTATCGGAATTCCGAAAGAGGTCTTTGCCGGCGAAAAACGCGTTGCGACCGTTCCCGACGTCGTTGAAAAGCTGATCAAGCAGGGGTTCAAGGTTGCCGTTGAAACAGGTGCAGGTTCCTCGGCCAATTTCGGTGACGATGCCTATCAAGGCGCTGGCGCGGAGATCGTCAAGGATGCGCAAACACTCTGGGCGACGTCAGATATCGTGTTCAAGGTCCGCGCTCCCAATTCTGAAGAGGTTGGCCTGTTGCGCGAGGGTGGGGCGCTGATCTCCTTCATCTGGCCGGCACAGAATCCGGAACTACTACAACAGCTCGCCGCCAAAAAGGCGACCGTGCTGGCCATCGATGCGCTGCCGCGCACGCTGAGCCGCGCGCAGAAGATGGACGCCTTGACCTCGCA
>JAGNOM010000422.1 GCA_017990155.1 Propionivibrio sp.
GGCCTTCGTCCGCGACTACCCGAATGCCGAGATCTACAACATCCTGTCGAGCATTGGCGGCCGTTGCCTGACGCTCTACCTCGACACCGGCAAACCGGCGCTGATGGAACTGGTCGGCGGACTGGATGAGGCGTTCAGTATCAACTGTCCTCGGCAAGCCCGTGTTGCCTATGGGCGGGCGGTCAATGTGATCGATCGCATGATCGACGCCGTGTGCCCCGGCGATCCTTCGTTCCGCTTCCAGATCGATGATCTCGCGCGGCTGCCGGTGCGGGCAGGCGAGGAACGGCATCGCGTCGACACCATGTCGTTCTTCAAGGCTTGTACCAAGGATCTTTCGGGAAGTGCGTTCGCTGGCATCGACGTCGGCGGCACCGACATCAAGGCGGTGCTGGTGGTGGACGGCCGCATTGTCGATTACAAGGAGTACGACTGGTTTCCGGCCAACTTCACCCGATCGGCGCAGCTCATCGAGCCGATCTGCCTGATCGCGCGCGTGTTGCAGGCTCGCCTCGCGATTCACCGGCTTCCCGAAGACTCGCAGGAAACCTGTCTGCCGGTCATTGCCCGTGCGATGGACAAGGATGCGTCGGACGAGCAAATGCAGAAAGTGCTGCGCGAACTGGCCAAAGCCGGGGTGCCGACAAACGAGCGACTGACCGCCATCGGCCTGTGTTTCCCGGACGTCGTCGTCAAGAACAAGATCGTCGGCGGCGAGGTGTACAAGACGCGCGGCATCCGCAACAACCCGGAGATCGACTACGACACCGATTTCGCCCAACTGACGCATCTCGACGACCGGCTGCGCGCGTCGGTCGTTCCCGGCGGCGCGGTGCGCATCATCAACGACGGGCCGATGGCGTCCTTCACTGCTGCGGTCGAAATGGCTTTCTCCGGCGACGCGGCCAAGGTTCGGGACGGCGTCTTCGCGCATACGCTGGGCACCGAACTCGGCACTGGCTGGATCACCGAGTCCGGCAGCATCCCCGACATTCCGCTCGAGGTGTACAACTTCATCATCGACCTCGGCAGCTGGCCGGAGCGGGCCTTTGAGCCCGATGACCTGCGCAGCGTCAACAACTTCAACACCGGCCTGCCGGGCACGCTGCAGAAGTACTGCAGCCAGAGCGGCATCTTCCGCCTGGCGCTGAAGTACTTCCCGACCGAACGCCCGGACCTCTTCGCGGAATTGCTGGAGAAAGGCTACGTCGTCGAGCAGTCGCCGAGCGGGAACGCGGGCTACTACGTGCCGACCGAACCCATCGACCAGCGCAAGCCCTTCCTCGAACACATGATGCGGCTGCCGGACCGTGAGAAGGACGAAACCAACGCCAAGATCTGGCGCGAGATCGGCGAGGCGCTGGCGGTGACGCTGCTGGAGAGCACGCGCATCCTCGATCCGGGCACCGATGAGCGCTTCCTGTTCGGGCGCCTGGTCAAGAGCCAGGCCTGCTTCGACCTGATGGTCGAAGGTGCGCGCCGCATCAAGCCCGATATCTCGCTGCTCGTCGCCGGCACCGGCATGGCCTACACGCCGTTGATGAAGCAACTCGAAAGTCACCCGCATTTCACCGTCGCCCAGTTCGCGCAGGCGATCGGTGCCGTCTATTACGCCAACAGCTGAAAGGAACGAGAAAAATGAAAAATCAGGACTACTTGGATCATCTGGTTGGTGTGTTCGGACACCCGGTCGCGGAAAACCCCGGCGTCGTCATCCAGGAAGCGGCCTTCCGCGCGCTCGGCCTCGACCGCTGGCGCTTCCTGACCATCGACGTCGATCCGGACAAGATTGGCGACGCGATCGCGGGGCTGAAAGCGATGAAGATGCGCGGCATCAACTGCACGATTCCGCACAAGCTTGCCGTGATTCCGTACCTCGACAAGATCGCGCCGAGCGCCAAATTGATCGGCGCGGTGAACACCGTAATCAACGACAACGGCGTGCTGACGGGCGAGAACACCGACGGCCAGGGCTTCATGATTGCGCTCGCCGAAGCCGGCATCTCGGCGCAGGGCAAGAGGATCGTCGTTCTGGGCGCAGGCGGCGCCGCGCGCGCGATCTGCGTCGAACTGGCACTGGCCGGTGCCAGCCATCTGACCATCGTCAACATCCCGAAGGACATGGCGCTCGGCGAAGGGCTCATCAAGACGCTGCGCGAGAACACAAAGGTCGCCGTGGATTACGTGCCGTGGATCGATGCTTTCAAGGTGCCGGCCGATACCGACATCGTCGTTAACGCAACGTCGATCGGCCTCTACCCGAACGTCGACGACAAACCGAACATCGACTACGACACGCTCACCACCTCGATGTACGTGCAGGACGTGATCCCCAACCCGGCGTTTACGCCCTTCCTGCAGGAAGCCGACAAGCGCGGCCTCAAGTGGCAGAGCGGCCTGTCGATGCTGGTCAATCAGGCAGCGCTCAATGTCACGATGTGGACCGGGCTCGACCCGGACAAGGAAGTCATGAAAAAGGCGCTGGAAGAAGCGTTGTCGTGATGTTTCTTGTAGGAGCCCAGTTCAACTGGGCGATTGCCGTCGCATCTGCGAAGAGACGCCGCTATCGCGCAGCAAGCTAATGGGATGGTCGCCCCTACCCGAAACGGCATCTGAGTGCCAAAGTGGCGAATGGAAATTCCCACTGACCGAGAGAGGCGACCGAAATGAAGATTACGACAATTGGCATTG
>JAGNOM010000423.1 GCA_017990155.1 Propionivibrio sp.
TCGGGTGGGTTTGCGCGAATGCTCGAATCCGTTGTCTTGATCTGCGGCCATTGCCAAGGTCTGCTGCTTCATCTGCGGATAACGTTTGACCCCTCTCAATGGTGGACCTTAATCAGCGTTGCCTTAGACCGATCTTCTTAATGTTGCCGACGATCTCCTCGAACACACGGCCATTGCGGTCGCGTGGGTTGAGCACGACGATCTGATCGATGGGAATCATCTGCAACGCGGTGGGGTGATGGGGTCTGGTCATGCTGCCCTCCGAATGCGGCTGCGCTCGGCCATGCCATAGAGGCCGTCCAGGGTGTCGAAGCGGTAGCTTTCGAGCTCTAGGCCATTGTGGTCGGCCAGATGGATGCCGCCTTGAACACGTGGACGACCGAAGTCCAGGCGCGGCAGCAGGTAATAGTCCAGCGGTGACTGGTTCGTGTCGTCGAGCCGGACGGCGACGGTGATATCGGGCGTCAGGCTGGTGTCGAAGCGCACCTTCCAGCGGCGACGGTCGTTGTCCAGCAACTGGCAGCGTGACAGCACCAGCGAGACGGTGAACTCGCGGTTGACGGTGAGTAGGTCGCTCGCCGGATCGCGCACCACTGCGCCGCCGACCTCGGCGATCATCCGCTCGGTCCGGCCGACGATCTCCGGGTGCAGGCGGCGCAGGAACTGGTTGACCTCCAGATACTTATAGTCCCGATCCGGCGTGAAGCCGACCGCCTGATATGCGCGGATCAGGCTGCCGAATCGATGCGCGTAGGCCGCCGACGAGGGCATGCCTTCCGCTTCATCGATGATCAGGCCAGACAGGTAGCCGTGCTGCTGGAACAGGCGGCGCAGCTTCTCGATCAACTCGTCGTTGCTGAAGCGGTGCGCCCGTGCGCGCAGGATGCCCTGCGCGGTGTAGTACAGATCAGGCGGCACGATACCCTCAAAAGCGCCTTCCTTCTTGATCCACATGTCCGGCTGGTTCACGACCCGCACCTTCTTGAGCTTGAAGGAGCGCCGGTTGTAGACGTTGTTGCCGATGTATTTCTCGTTAGAGAGCACCTCGCGCACCGTGGCCCGCGTCCAGTCGCGCCCAAGGTCGGTCTGGATGCCCTTGGTGTTGAGCCGTTCGGCGATCTCCGATTCGAACTGCGCGTCCTCGACGAACCAGCGGTAGATCTGGTTCACGACTGCGACTTCTTCATGAGGACCGGGTTGTAGGATCACACGGTCGGTTTGCAAGCTCTTGTGCTCGCCGCGCGAAAGCTGCCCCTTCACGGAACCGGACTGGTCGATCAGCACACGGCGCAAGCCGTAGCCCGCTGCCCCGCCTTGGCGAAAGCCGAGTTCGATCAGGCGGCACTGCCCGGCGAACACCTTCGCCGACAGCTCGCGGCTGTATTCGCCCGCCATCGCGCGCTTCACGCCCTTGACGATGGTGGACACGGGCGAGCCGTCGTTCTCGAACTGTTCAGCGCAGTAGGCAACCTGAATCCCGGCGCGACGGCAGATGTATTCGTAGTAGGCGCTTTCGTCGGCGTCCTGAAACCGGCCCCAGCGGCTCACGTCATAGACGAGGATGATCTGGAAGTCGGCCTTGCCGGACTGCACGTCGGCGATCAGTTGCTGGAGCGCCTGACGACCATTAATACGCAGGCCGCTCTTGCCCTCGTCGGCGTAGGTGCGGACGATCTCGATGTTGCGCCGGGCGGCGTACTCGCGGATTTTGTCACCCTGATTCTCCGTCGAGTATTGCTGGTGCTCGGTGGACATGCGCACGTACTGCGCGGCGCGGTACACCGGCTCTGACCCTGAAGGACTTGAAGATGGTTCGTTCGCTTGCATAGACCCGGTCACTTCAATGGTTGACGTTTCGGGTCTACCGCTCCCTTCTTTGGCTGCACTGCCGCTCCGTGAAGATCAAGAGGACAGCCGCGCAGACGGTTGGAATCGTTGCCATGCAGGATGTTCGAGAACCCGTTTGGATGCGAAGTTACGGGCAGATCGACGCGGCGTCGATCAAGTCCTCTCTTGATACGTCCATCTTGCACGGACACATCACAACTACCGGTGTGATCTCGACGACCCACGAGGTGTTGTTTTCCCTCTGAAACGCCGGATGCCTCGTGATGCGGTACAGGCCCGATGGCAGGTCGCACACGTCCATCTGTGCAAGATCGTCGTCTCGGGACCGATCGCGCGACCGTTGCTGCTCACGGTTGCGCTGCGCGTAGTCGGGTCGGGCGTCGCGATAGTTGCGCCAGTAGTCAGGATTGCGCTGCGCCCACGCCTGCTGCGCGGCGCGCTGGTTGATCCGGTAGTCGGGATCGGTTTGGAGTTTGACCCGTTGCCACTGGCGCTTGCGAGCACGCTGACAGCCAGGTGAAGCACAGTAGGCTTGGTCCGGAACTTGTGAGCGTGGCTCAAAGGACTTACCGCAGCAGGCACAGCATCGGGTCATCGTCGGCGTCTCCATGCAAATCCACATGGAAACCGCGAGTGATTACCGCAGCCGGGCAGTCACGCGCACGGTCGAATACTCATGGCTGCGAGGCTGCGAGGCTGCGCGATTAAACCACTACAAGCTTTCCAAGAATTCGCCCGCCACAGCCACGCAGTGATCGAAGCTTGGCGTGTATTTCAGCGTAGCGATAGCGTCAAATCCAGCTCGCAGACTGGCATGCGGTTGCCGAATTTGAGTCA
>JAGNOM010000424.1 GCA_017990155.1 Propionivibrio sp.
TCCGACGAAGGCGCCGGCAGTCGCCCCAGCGCAAACTGAAGACTGCGAAGCGCTGGACCTCAGCGTCGCTTTCATGGGCCTCACCGGTCCTTCAGGCGTGCTGCCGACACCTTATACCGAGCTATTCATCGATCGGCGCTACCAGTTTCGCGACCGGACCGGGCACGCTTTCCTGGACATGTTTACGCACCGTGCCGTTTCGCTCTTCTATCTGGCGTGGCGAAAACACCGCTTTTACCTGCCGTATGAAGCCGGGAATCCGGACGGTTTTTCGCGCAACCTGCTGGACCTGGTTGGCGTCGGGCTACGTCATCTGCAGCAAAGGCTGGCCGCCAGCGGCAAGGGCATTCCGGATCGATTCCTGATCCATTACGCCGGCCTGCTCACACAGAAACCGATTCCGGCCGTCAATATTGCGGCCTTGGTGCGTGGATTTTTCGCTGTCGACGCGCGTGTGGAATCCTTTGTTGGTCAGTGGATGAACTTGCCGCCCCACGAGCAAAGCGCCCTCGACGGACGCCCGTGCCTGCTCGGGCAAAATACCTTCGTCGGCGAACGTCTCTGGGATCGGCAAAACAAGATCCGTTTGAAGCTGGGCCCGCTCAAGCATGCGCAGTTCGCCGAGTTCCTGCCCGGGCAGCCCGGCCTGCTTGCGTTGCGCGAACTGGTTCAGTTCTGCGTCGGCCTGACGCTCGATTGCGACGTCACCTTGATCCTCGAGTGCGGCGAAATCCCGGCCCCGGTTCTTGGCGCCGCGCCGGACGCACCCCGGTTGGGCTACTCCGTATGGCTGAATTCGAAACCGGCACAGGAAGACGCAAGCGACGCCTCGTTCGCACTACTCGGAATGAAGCTTCGGGCGACGAGCGCGGCGTAGTTCATCCGAGGCCGAACGCCTCAGTCATTCTTGGCCGCCGCCGCTTCATCCTGAAAATCGCTGCGCCGTTTCTTCATCCGCGCCTTGGCCTGATACATGCGTTCGTCCGCCCGGGCAATCAGGTCGTCGAGCCGTTCCTGATCGTGGTTTCGGATTGCGTAGCCCATGGCGGCGCTCGGGTAGATCACCTGCCCGTTCTTGACGGTATGACCAAAGGTCTGGCAGCTGCTCTGCAAAGCTTCGATCGCCTTGACTGCAGCCTCCTTCGATGTGCGGTTGAGGAGGATGATGAATTCGTCACCGCCGATACGAAAAACCTCACCCTCCGGAAACAGTTCGCGAATGTAGGCAGCGAACAAGCGCAGCAAGGCATCGCCGGCCGCGTGTCCATGCGCGTCGTTCACGCGCTTGAGGTTGTTGAGGTCGGCAACGAGGATCGCCTGCGGATAGACGCCCTTCTGGAGCGCTTCGGCCTGGTGGCTGAAATAATTCCGGTTGTGAAAGCCGGTCAGCACATCGGTGTACAAGAACTGCTCGCGCTCCTTGAGGAAACGGGTTTGTGCCTTCTGATTGGCAAGCGACCGGACAATCCGGACGGTGACGAAGAGGATGATTGCCAGGGCAAAGACCAATCCGATGATGACCGACCCCAACTGCCGACTCTCCTCATTGCGCAGCGTCGGTACGCTCTGCATGCCGAGGTACTTCATGTCGTCGAAATTGATCAGTGGCAAGACCTTGTCGATGATCGATGCCAGTTCGGGTTGCTGGCGATTGACGCCAAAATAGACGAAGGAGTCCTTCGACGTACTGCCGCGCTTGACGAGGTCGGTGTAGCCCAGGCCATTGATGTAATACTCGACGACAGTCGGGTTTTCGATCATGTAGTCGACCTTGCCCTCGCGCAACAAGCGTAGCGACTCCATGATGTCGTCGGTTTTGGCGATATTCGGCGTCTTCAGGTTCTTGCGCAGATACTCCTCGTGCCAGAAGCCGTCGATGACTGCAACGCGCGCGCCCTCCAGTCCGTAGACGTCCTGCACCGGCGGACTGGTCTTGCGCCCGACGATGATGTCGCGCTCCATGCTGATCGGTCGCGGATAGAAGAAATACTGAAGCCGGTCCTCGGTCTTGGCGATGTTCAGCACATCGATCGCGCCCGTGCGCGCCTTTTCGTAGACCTCCGCAAACGGGCCATGTTCGACCTTGAAGCGAATGCCGATGATGTCCGATATCTTTCTCAGCGTCTCGCCGACGATGCCGCGATACTCGCCGTTGTGAAAGTAGTCGAATGGCAAATAGTCGTCGGCCACGCCGACCACGGCTTCGCCACTGCGCTCAAGCCACTCGAGTTCGGCGGGCGTCAGCTTGAGGACCTTCCGCGTATAGATTCGCTCGGCATCCTGTGCAATCTTCTCGATCTGCGCTTTGCGCTGCTCGATGTACTTGTCGATGATCCGGCCGAGAATCGCTGTTTCCCAGAGCACGGCAAAGGTCATGTCCGAAGTGATGGCGGGCAGCTCGGCCACCACCGACAGATCGGGATACTTGGTCAGATACTCGCGCTCGACACCGCCCCCCGAGGTGATGAACCCCTGGATTTTCCGAGCTTCCAGCGCCTTCAAACCCTTTTCCTGATCCGGATAGTGTTCGGCGGCATAGGCGATGTTCTGATACTCCAGCGGCAATTGCTGGCTGACAAAATCGTTGATGATGAAACCCACACGCTTGCCGTCGAGGTCGCCGAGCGTCTGTACCGACGAATCCGAGCGCGCGAACACAACGTAGGGATAACGCAAGGCCGGC
>JAGNOM010000114.1 GCA_017990155.1 Propionivibrio sp.
CGCTCGAAGCCTTGCAGCGGGAGGCCGGCCTCAACGCCGGCGAGCGGCTTGGCGAAATTCGTGGGCTGGCCAAGGAGCTGAACCAGTTGTACGACGAGGTGCTCGCCGGGAACGAACCGGGGATGCCCAAGTACGCGTACAAGGTCGACGCTGCGCTGCGCGACACCGACGCGCCTCTGGTTTCCGCATTGGCCGAAACCTTCGCTGCGATCAGCCAGGCGACAACCGACGGCGTCGCCGCGGCCTCGCAGATCGCCGAGCGTCGCTACGAGGAAAACGTCCTCCTGGTGCTCGTCGTCGGTCTCGTCGGGGCGCTGGTTTCGGTCGCGCTGGCGGCCTTGCTCGGTCATCGCATCCTGCGCCGCCTTGGCGGCGACCTGGAACCCGTGGTCGCCGCGACGCGCCGCGTCGCAGAAGGCGATTTGACGCAGAAGCTGCAGTCGGGGAAGGCGGCGGCCAACTCGCTGGTGGCGTCGATCGAAGGCATGCGCTCCCGGTTGCGCGTCCTGATCGCCGAGGTCAAGCAAGGCGCCGAGCACACGTCGAGCAACGCCCTGGCGCTGCGCCATTCAGCGCACGAAGTGGCCAACGCGACGACCCTGCAGAGCGATTCGGCGACGCTGATCTCCGCTGCTATTCAGGAACTGACGACAGCGATCGCGGTGATGGCCGAGAGTGCCGGCAACACGGCCGATGCCACGCAGGCCGCGCAGCAAACGGCCGGCGAGAGTGGCGAGGTCATTCAGCAGGCGATCAGTGAGATGCGCACGATCTCGGAGCAGGCGGATCGGTCGTCGCAATCGATGCTCGAACTGAAGCAGCACGCGCTGGATATCACCCGCTTCGCCCACGAGATCAAGGAAATCTCCGAGCAGACCAATCTCCTGTCGCTGAACGCTGCCATTGAAGCGGCGCGCGCCGGCGAAGCCGGGCGTGGCTTTGCCGTGGTCGCCGACGAGGTCCGCAAGCTCGCCAAGCGGACCTCCGAAACGACGCAGAAGATCGAGCAGCAGCTGGCGAAACTGAGCGACGCGGCGATTGAGACGACCCGCGCGGTTTCGTCAACCGCCGACAAGGCGCAATGCGGCGCGCAGCTGGCGACGACGGCCGAAAGCGCCATTTCCCGGATCGACGAGTTCTGTGGGCGGTCCGCTCGGGCCGCCCGCGAGATCGTCGACGTCCTCAGCGAGCAGCGGTTGGCGGCCGAGCAGATCGCCCAGAATACGGAGCGCATGGCGCAGATGATCGAACGCGGCGCGCGCGCGGCATCGGCGTCGTCGGCCTCGGCCGATCAAGTGGCGACGCTGGCTGATCAGTTGCGCGCGTCGACCTTGCAGTTCAGCGTTTGATCCCTTGGTCGTTCCTCCGTGGGCATCGAATTCGGTCACCGTCCCGTCACCAGGCTGTAACACGAATTGAGTAAATTCGTCACACGGACCGAGTCCGTTCGAACAAGGCGCCCGAAAAAAGGAAAAGAACCGCGATGAGCAAGGAAAAAACCTCGCAGCAACAGGATTACGAAGCCCGCGTCTACGACGAGATGCTCGATGGCTTTGACGAAGAGCTGGAGATGGAGATCGACGACGATCGCATGAACGCGCTGATCGCCGATGTGGTGAATTCGGAAACCGAAGGCGGCGGCCTGAGCCGGAGCTTCTATTTCAAGGAGCTTTTCCGTCTGCAGGGCGAACTCGTCAAATTGCAGGACTGGGTCGTGCACAAGAAACTCAAGGTGGTCGTGCTCTTTGAAGGGCGCGACGCGGCCGGCAAGGGCGGCGTCATCAAGCGCATCACGCAGCGCCTCAATCCGCGCGTCTGCCGCGTCGCCGCATTGCCGGCGCCGAGCGAGCGCGAACGCAGCCAGTGGTACTTCCAGCGCTACGTTTCGCATCTGCCGGCCGGTGGCGAGATCGTGCTGTTCGACCGCAGCTGGTACAACCGCGCGGGTGTCGAGAAGGTCATGGGTTTTTGCACTGAGGACGAGTACGAGGAGTTCTTCCGCACCGTTCCCGAATTCGAAAAGATGCTGATTCGCTCCGGCATCATCCTCATCAAATACTGGTTTTCGATCACCGACGACGAACAGAATCTCCGCTTCACGATGCGCATCCACGACCCGCTCAAGCAATGGAAGCTGAGTCCGATGGACATGGAGTCTCGCCGCCGCTGGGAGCAATACACCACCGCCAAGGAGACGATGCTGGAGCGCACGCACATCCCCGAGGCGCCATGGTGGATCGTCGAGGCGGTCGACAAGAAACGGGCGCGGCTCAACAGCATCCACCATCTTCTGAGCCAGATTCCCTACGCCGAAGTCGAGCGCGACCAGGTCGTTCTGCCGGAGCGGGTGCACAACCCGGATTACCTGCGCCATCCGGTTCCCAGGGAGATGATCGTTCCGGCGATCTACTGAGTGTCGGTCTTGCCGGTACACGGCGCAGGGATGGCGCGTTTCGCGAAGGTCACATTCCTGCAATCTGCCTTGGCTAACATCCGCTGCATCTTGTTGCCGAAAAACCCGATTGGCGTCTGATTGTCGCGGAGCAGGGTACGTCGAATGAAACTCAACACCCGATACGCCATCTATCTCGCCAGCGCTGTGTTGGCCGGCGCCTTGATCATGGTGTTCATGGTCGGGCTGCATCTGTTTCTCGATGGTGACCAGTATCGCGAGCGCTTCCAGAAGGATCTGAAACTTCACCTGATCATCGATCAACAGGAGTCCCTGACCGCGACCGCCGGCTACCTGAGCCACCGCCTGTTCGATCCGCTCAGCGGACGCGATATCGTCGGGCTCGACCAGGAAATCCGCGAAATCGGCGCCTTGCTGCCGATCCGTCGTTTCACCATTGTTGATGCAGACGGGCGGGTCGTGACCGATGGCACGCCAGACAACGCACAACGCGGCCGACGTCTGGACGACGAGCGAATCAGAAACTTCGACCTGACGACGCCGCACGTTTACAGCTTTCCGGGTGTCGATGGCGAGGCCGGCGGCATCGGCATGGTGTTTTCGATCCGTCGCGATGACCAACTCGCCGGCTACGCACGCGTTGTGCTGGAAGAGAACCTGCTGATTTCGTCAAGCGACCGGGTTTCCTCCCTGCTCAGGAGCATGTGGGGCAGCGCACTCGAGATGTTCTATCGGCTGAGCCTTGCGGCGGGTTTCGGCGCGCTGCTGATCGCCGTCCTCTTCAGCTCGCTGTTCTCCCGCCTCCTGTCGTCACCGTTGCGGTCGATGAGTCTGGCGGCGCGGAAGTACGCCGGCGGTGATCTCGACTACGTGATTCCGCTGGCTTCGCGCGACGAATTCGGCGATCTGGCACGCTCGCTCAATTCGCTGGCATCGCAGATCCGGAAGACGGGTCGTCTGCTGAACAAGGCGCAGGAAATGTCGGGCGTCGGCGGCTGGGAGTACGACGTGCGCCAAGGCCGTTTCAGCTGGTCGCCCAAGGTCGGCCGCATTCTGAGGGTCGACGACTCGGCCTTGCCGGAAACGCTGGATGCGCTGATTGGGCGCGTGCATCCCGAGGACCACGCTGCGCTTCTCGACATCCTCGCGCGAGACTTCACGCAGAACGCAAATTTCCACACAGAGTTTCGCCTTTGCCACTGCGGCGGCGCTTTGCTGACTTTGCAGGTGGTTGGCGAGGTGACGCTCGACGAGAAGGGGAGCCCACGATCGATGATTGGCACCTTCCAGGACGTGAGCGACCGCAAGCGTAGCGAAGAGCGGCTGACGGTTCTCGCCAACTTCGATGCGCTGACCGGGCTGCCCAATCGCGCACTCTTTCAGGACCGGCTCGCGCAGGCCCTGGCGCGCGCGGCGCGCGGCCACGCCCAGGTCGGCTTGCTGTTCATCGATCTCGACCAGTTCAAGGCCGTCAACGATCGCTTGGGCCATGCGTTTGGCGATGAATTGCTCAAACAGGTGTCGCGGCGCCTGAGCCAGGCGGTGCGCGAAGTCGACACCGTCGCGCGCATGGGCGGCGACGAGTTTACGATCATTCTCGAAGGCATCCCGACGGCAGAGACGGCGGCGATGGTCGCTGGCAAGGTGCTGCAGACGCTGGCCCCGCCGATCTTCATCGGCGCGCAGGAACTCTACGTGACGGCGAGCATCGGCGTCGCCGTCTATCCGACGGATGCCGAACAGGGCGACGACCTGTTGAGCCACGCCGACACCGCGATGTACCGCGCCAAGGAAGAGGGAACGAACACGTATCGGGTATTCACGCGCGAGATGGAAGAACGCATCCAGGGACGTCTGGCGCTCGAAACGGCGCTGCGCGGCGCCTTGCAGCACGACGAATTCGTCCTCTTCTATCAACCGCAGGTAGAAATCAGAAGCGGCGAAGTCGTTGGCTTTGAAGCGTTGATTCGCTGGAAACGGGCGGACGGAACGCTGGTGTCGCCGATCGAATTCGTGCCGCTGCTCGAAGAGTCGGGCCTGATCGTCGAAGTCGGCGCCTGGGTCATTGCCGAAGCGTGCCGCTGGCTGGCGCGATGGCGCCGCGCGCATGACCAGGAGACGACGGTCTCGGTCAACCTCTCGCCGCGACAGTTCCGCGAGCCGGATCTCGCCGAAGTGGTGGACCGGGCGCTCGCGGCGAGCTGCCTGCCTGCGTCGGCGCTTGAACTGGAGATCACCGAAAGCAGCCTGGTGTCGGGACCGGCAACGCTTCAGACGATGGCCACCCTGCGCCAGATGGGCGTCGGACTGGCGATCGATGACTTCGGCACCGGATACTCGTCGCTCTCGTATCTCAAGCGCTTCCCGATCACCAAGCTGAAAATCGACCGTTCCTTCATTAGCGATATCGCCGAAGACCCGGACAGCGCCGCGATCGTCAGCGCCATCATCGCCCTCGCCAAAATCCTGCAGCTGCAAGTGGTGGCCGAAGGCGTCGAGCACGTCGAAGAACTCGCTTTCCTGCGCCAGCAAGGTTGCGGCTACATCCAGGGTTACCTCGCCAGCCGGCCGCTCGATCAGGACGCGATCGAAGACTGGTACGGCCAGACGGCCAAAGCACGCACGGAACGCGCACGCGTGGTTCCGCTTTCGCGCTGTGCATAACGCCAGCGCAGACCAAGGAGGAAATGAATGTCCAGGAAAAAGTCGTTTGCCCAGCTGGAAGCCGAACTCGCCAAGACCAAGGCAAAACTGGCGAAATGGAAGAAGCGGGCGATCCGGGAAGTCAGCGACAACCTCTACATCCGCTTCTCCGGCAGCGTCGAGGTTGAAGTCGAAATCCACAAGTCCGTGCTCTCCGAGAACCGTTGGGACTCGCTCGAAGAAGACTCCCGTGCACACCTGCTCTACAAGCTGGTGCGCGACGAATTCGTTGCGAAAGCCAGGCAGGACGCGATGCGCGACAGCTTCATGAGCCACGCCCGGTGCGAGTCGGCCGAGAACGACGACGGCGAATCACTGGACTTCAACGACATCAGCCGGATGTCGCTTGAGCGGCTGGAAGAGACCGGGGTGCTGGAGAACGACTGAGGCGATGGGATAGACCATCGATTTGGCCTCCTCGACAGGAATCGAACCTGTATCTCACGCTTAGGAGGCGCGTGCACTATCCATTATGCTACGAGGAGAAAGGCGGCCATTGTACTTGCTTGGCGTTGCCGGCGGCAAATGGAAGTGTGGGGAAAAGTTGAGCTCAAGCGGACGGGCTTGGCCGCTCCGCAGAGTAGAATCTCACGCTTTCGCAAAACCGGTGTGGCGGCGTGCTCCTCACCTGCCCACGCGCCGGTTGCTGGCCTTCATCCCTCTTGAGTGATTCCACCGCATGCCGTACCTGATTCTTTCCGACGCTTCGTTAGCCTTTGGTCACGTTCCGCTGCTTGACCACGCTGAGTTCATCCTGGAACCCGGCGAGCGTGTCGCGCTGATCGGGCGCAACGGTTGTGGCAAATCCTCGCTGCTGCGCGCGCTGGCCGGACAGGGGATGATCGACGATGGCACGGTTTGGCGTCAGCCCGGCGTTCATCTTGGCTACGTGCCGCAGGAACCGCCGTTCGATCCGGAACTTACGGTCTTCGAAGCCGTCGTCGCCGGCATGGGCGAAGTGTCGCGGCTGCTTTCGGAATACCACGCCGTATCGCATGCGCTGGCCGATGGTGCCCCGGAAGATCAAGCCGGTCTGCTTGATCGCCTGCACAGCCTGCAGGGCGAACTGGAGGCGCGGAACGCCTGGTCGTTCGAAACGCAGGCCGAGCGCGTGATCCAGCGCTTTACGCTCGATCCCGATGCCAAAGTCGGGACGCTTTCCGGCGGGCAGAAGAAGCGTCTGGCGCTGGCGCAGGCGCTTGCCGTCTCGCCCGAAATGCTGCTGCTCGACGAGCCGACGAATCACCTCGATATCGGCGCCATCGAGTGGCTCGAAGACATGCTGATCGGCTCGAACGTGTCGATGGTTTTCGTGACGCACGACCGGCGCTTCCTCGATCGCGTGGCGACGCGTATCGTCGAACTCGACCGTGGGCGTCTCCTCTCGTGTCCCGGCAACTTCAGCGCCTATCTGGCCAAGAAGGAACAGATCCTGCACGACGAGGCGATCCAGAACGCCAAGTTCGACAAGTTTCTGGCGCAGGAAGAAGTCTGGATTCGCAAGGGCGTTGAAGCGCGGCGCACGCGCAACGAAGGGCGCGTCCTGCGCCTGGAACAGCTGCGGCGCGAACGCGTCGCGCGGCGCGATCGTCAGGGCAAGGTCGAGCTCGCGCTCGACGCCGGCGACAAGAGCGGCAAGCTGGTCGCCGAGCTGACCAACGTCAGCAAGAGCTTTGGCGAAGGCGCCGGCGAAAAGCGCGTCGTCCGCGATTTCTCCTGCCGCCTGCAGCGCGGCGACAAGATCGGCCTGATCGGGCCGAACGGCGCCGGCAAGACGACGCTGCTGCGCCTGATCCTCGGCGAACTGCAGCCGGACGCCGGCAGCGTGCGGCTCGGTACCAAGATCCAGGTCGCGTATTTCGACCAGTTCAGAACGCAGCTCGACGAAGAAGCGGCGCTCGTTGACGTCATCTCGCCCGGCTCGGATTTCGTTGAAATCGGTCGCGAACGCAAGCACGTGATCAGCTATCTCGGCGACTTCCTTTTTGCTCCGCAGCGCGCGCGTTCGCCGGTCAAATCACTGTCCGGCGGCGAGCGCAACCGCTTGTTGCTGGCGCGTTTGTTTGCTCGGCCGGCCAACGTGCTGGTGCTCGACGAACCGACCAACGACCTCGACATCGAAACGCTCGAACTGCTTGAACAGCTATTGCAGGACTACGCGGGAACGCTATTCCTCGTCAGCCACGACCGCGCCTTCCTCGACAACGTGGTGACGCAAACGATCGCGTATGAAGGCGACGGCGGCTGGCACGAATACGCCGGCGGCTACCAGGACTGGGCCGACTATCAGGCCAAGCGTCGTGCCGACGCGCCGAGCGCCGCGCCGGCCAAACAGCTTGCCACGGTCGCCGAAGCGCAGGACAGTTCGCCGAAAACCAAGGCCGACGGCAACCGTAAGTTGAGCTACAAGGAATCGCGCGAACTCGCCGAATTGCCCGGCAAGATTGCCGCGCTTGAGCAGGAGCAGAAGGAGATCAACCTGCGCCTCGAAGATCCGTCGCTCTACCAGTCCCAGCCGCGGGAAGCTCACGCACTATCCGAGCGCCTCGTCGCCATCGACGACGAGCTGATGCAACTCCTGGAACGCTGGGAAGAACTCGAATAGCCGGCCGTCAGCAGCCGTTTGCTACGTAGTCGATCACCGGCGCATTGCCGGCGGCGGTGGGTTGGCGGTAGCGGACGTAGCATTGCGCAGTGCCCGCATCTTCGTTGATTACCCCGTGCCAATAGACCCACGCGCCTGAATAGACGCTCGCCCGCTGGTTCCAGTCGCCGGACGGCGTCGTCACCATCGGCACGATGCCCGTCGCCGTTCCGGCCGGGTAGCCGTAAACGAAACTGATCGGCGTGCCGTTGATGCTCAGCGTCGCGCTCGCCTGATTGGCAATCCCGGCGATGATGGCTTTCGCATGGGCCAGTTCGGCGGCGCTTTGCAACGCGCCGCGAAGACTCTGTGTCGTAGCGAGGAGCGCATCGCGCCGCAGGTCGACAAACTTGGG
>JAGNOM010000425.1 GCA_017990155.1 Propionivibrio sp.
ATTGCGTGTGCTTTCAAGCTTCGAGGACGAAGGTGAGGGTACCCTGATTACTGTTGAGGAAGACAAGCAAATGGAACAACCGATCATCTCCGGAATCGCCTTCAATCGTGACGAAGCCAAGCTCACGGTGCTCGGTGCGCCGGATGTCCCCGGCATCGCGTACAAGATTCTCGGACCGATTGCCGAAGCGAATCTGGATGTTGACATGATCATCCAGAATGTCTCGCATGACGGCACTACGGACTTTTCGTTTACGGTGAATCGTGGTGACTACGCCAAAGCGCATGACCTACTCAAGGACATAGCTGATAAACTGGGCGCGCGTGGCGTGGTTGGCGATACCAAGACCTGCAAGGTTTCGGCGGTTGGCGTGGGCATGCGCTCACACCCGGGCGTTGCCAGCAAGATGTTCGCTGCGCTGGGTTCTGAGGGGATCAATATCCAGATGATCTCGACGTCGGAGATCAAAATCTCGGTCGTTATAGAAGAGAAATACCTCGAGTTGGCCGTTCGTGTACTGCACAAGGCCTTTGATCTCGACAAGGCAGAGTAAGTTGGTTTTTCGGTTTGACCGGGCGAGCTGAAAAGGCTATTATCGCGCCCTTCTTCCGGAGACGTGGCCGAGAGGTCGAAGGCACTCCCCTGCTAAGGGAGCATTCGGGCACAAACCTGAATCGAGGGTTCGAATCCCTCCGTCTCCGCCAAGCATCAAGCAATCAAGCGCCTTTCGGGGCGCTTTTTTGTTTTACCCCCCAAGAAACCCCCTAGTACGGCAAGTGATTGGCTGAACGGTTTGAGCCCAGTCGATCAAGCGGACAAAGTCACCACGCGTCTCGCCGTCCTTCTGGTAATGCACCGGCACGCCACCGACGAGTAGCTTATGGAAATGCCGGTTCGCCGAAAGCAAAGCCGGGATGCCGAGATCGAGTACCTGCTTGAGCGCATCTTCCTTGGTCGCCGTCGGGATGTCCGGGTTCAGGCGATGGATGGCCTCACGCAAGCGGAAGGGGAGTACGACTTGCTGATAGTCTTACTGCCATCCGGGGCGATGTCCGGGCCGTAGAGGTGCGCATAGCCCGCTTCGGCCAGCCAGCCGAGGGCTTCTTGTTCCAGATGGTCTTCGGTCATGACCTGTTCTCTCTCCCTCGCGGCGTGCGGCCGGCGCCCTTGTCAGCGCGATAACAATTCGACGTACGCCTGATAGCTGTAGCTGCGGTTCTTCTTCTGCCCGGTCAACTCGGCGACGATGCCCAGTTCCTCCAGTACCTTGACGGCCGCGTTCGCCGTCGGGAAGCTTGTATCGAGCATCTGCCGCACCCGCTCGATGTTGAAGCGCGGCATCGTCGGCAGCATCTCGAACAAGCGGTAGCTGGCCGGCCCGGCTTTCGGCGAAGCCAGTAGCCGACGACGATTGGCGGCGGCCTGACTGGCAATCGCAACAATTCCGCGTTCCGCCTCCGTGGCGGCGACGGCGACGCCTTCCAGAAAGAAGCTGACCCAGCCTTCCCAAACGCCTTGAGTGCGGATCGCCGACAGGTGGCGGTAGTACGTGTCCTGATGCTGTTTCAGGTAGGCGCTCAGGTACAGCAAGGGTTCGGGCAGGAGTCGCCAATGCTCCATCAAGGCTGCGATCAGCAAACGCCCGATACGGCCGTTACCGTCGAGAAACGGGTGGATGGTTTCAAACTGGGCATGCACCAGCGCGATCTTGACCAAGGGCGGCAAGGCCGGCGCCGAATCTTTGGGCGCATCTTCATGAATGAAGCGTTCCAGTGCCGCCAGCAATTCGGCGACGTGTTCGGCCGGGGGCGGCACGAAAGCAGCGTTGCCGGGGCGGGTTCCGCCGATCCAGTTCTGCGACCGGCGCAATTCGCCCGGCTGTTTGCCGCTGCCGCGCGCACCGTCGAGCAGCGCCCGGTGCGCCTCGCACAGCAGCCGCACGCTGATCGGCAGGCCCGCTGGGTCGCGTAGGTTGTCCTGCACGACGCGGAAGGCGCGCAGGTAGTTGGTCACTTCCTCGACATCATCCGTGTTGGAGACGGCAAAGCCGGCCTCTTCGTCGAACAGGTCGGCCAGCGTCGCCTGCGTCCCTTCGATCTGCGAGGTCAGCAAGGCTTCCTTGCGAATCGCGCTGTAGAGCAGCCAATCCACCGAAGGCACCAAGCCGGACACACCCGCCAAACGCGCCAGCGCCATTTCTGCGGCGCGATTCGGCGAATCAAAGCATTCGGGTGCCAGCACCGGGTCGGTGGGTGGCAGCGGGTGTGGGATGAACGCCCGGACGGATTCGCCGAGCGTCGTGGTGGTCGCGTAAGTGCCGGTACTGCGCATGGTATGAAAACGATCTTTAATGGACGACTGCTATATTAAAGCGGTCTTTAATACACTGTCACGCAATAAAGAAGGCTTTAATACGGCGAAGTCGCTATTGCCGGGCGGACTACAGAGCCGTAGCGACGGCTGCTTCGGCTTCGGGGAGGCGTAGCTGGCCGGAAATCAGGCGGGTGAGAAGGGTGTCGCGAAGGGAGGAGAGCAGTTCCTGTACTTCGGCCTTGAGCTGGATTTCCAGCGTCTCAATGCGCTCGCGCGCGAGGCGTTGGCATGCACCTTGGTGCCGTCCAGGAAGACATTGCCGAGTTCGAGCACCTGAACGAACAGACCTCCCTTTACTT
>JAGNOM010000426.1 GCA_017990155.1 Propionivibrio sp.
CAAGGGATTGCTGCCGGCGAAATCCTGGCACGCCTGCTGAACGGCGAACAGGCCAGCGACATCCCGGTCCGTCGGCGGCTTCCCGGCAACAATCTCTTCGACTACCCGCAGCTCGCACGTTTCGCGATCCCGAAATCGCGTCTGCCCGAGTACAGCACGATCATCAACGAGCCGTGGTACGAGTCGCGCAAGGCGCTGATCTGGGCCAGCGGCCTGGTCGGATTGGTCATGCTGGCGCTGGCCTGGGCGCTGCTGGTCATCCTGGCGCGCAAACGCCGGGCCGACGTCGAGCTGCGTATCGCCGCCAAGGCTTTTGATTCGCAAGTCGCGATGGTCGTTTCCGATGAAAATGGAATCATCCTGCGCGTGAATCAGGCGTTCGCGCAGTCCACCGGCTATAGCGCCGACGAAGCCATCGGCAAGAAGACGGCGATCCTTAAATCGGGGCGGCACGACCGGGCATTCTACGAAGCGTTCTGGTCGGCGTTGCAGGAAAAGCACTACTGGCAAGGCGTGATCTGGAACCGGCGCAAGAACGGCAACGTCTACGCCGAGTGGCTGACGATCAACGGCGTGCTCTCCCCCGCCGGCAAGGTAACGCATTACGTTGGATCGTTTTCCGATATCACGCAGAACAAGGAAGCCGAGGCCGAGGTTCATCGCCTGGCCTACTACGACCCGCTGACTCAACTGCCCAACCGGCGACTGTTACAGGACCGGCTCGGTCAGGCACTGGCGGCGGCCGGTCGCAGCGGAATGTGCGGGGCCATTCTTTTTCTCGACCTCGACAACTTCAATACGCTCAACGACACGCGCGGACACGCGACCGGCGACCTGCTCCTGACGCAGGTCGCGCAGCGTCTGGGCCGCTCACTCGGCGAAGCGGATACGGTCGCCCGGCTCGGCGGCGACGAGTTCGTCATCGTTCTCGAAGACCTGAGCGACGCTCGCGCGCGATTTCGGCAACCGCGTGTGCCGCGAAATCGCCCAACCGTATCGTTTGAAGGACAGCGATTACGTGTGCACGGTGAGCATCGGCATCTGTCTCTTCGACAGTTCGGAAACGGTCGAGCACCTGCTGAAGAACGCCGACATGGCGATGTACCGCGCCAAGGACAGCGGTCGCAACACCTTGCGCTTCTTCGACCCGGAAATGCAGGCGACGCTCGACCGGCGCAGCGCGCTCGAAGGCGACCTGCGCCAGGCGCTCGAACGCGATGAGCTGCAGCCCTACTATCAGCCGCAGGTGGGGCCTTCCGGACAGGTGATCGGCGCCGAAATCCTGTTGCGCTGGAAGACGCGAAGCGGCGGATTCATCTCGCCGGCCGACTTCATCCCGCTGGCCGAGGAAACCGGCCTCATCCTGCCGATCGGTGCCTGGGTCATGGAAGGCGCCTGCCGGCAGATCAAGGCCTGGGAGAGTGACGCGCGGGCGTCGCTCTTGCAGGTCTCGGTCAATGTCAGCGCCCGGCAATTCCAGCAGGAAGATTTCGTGGACACGGTTCGCAGCCTGCTCGACGACTTCGCCATCGACGCCTCGCGTCTCAAGCTCGAGCTGACCGAGAGCATGATCCTCGACGACATCGCGACGGCGATCGACAAGATGCAACTGCTCCGGGAATTTGGCGTGGCCTTTTCACTGGACGATTTCGGCACCGGCTATTCGTCGCTGGCCTACCTCACGCGCCTGCCGCTCGACGAGATCAAGATCGACCAATCCTTCGTCGCCAAACTGCCCGGCACGCCGAGCGACCAGATCATCGTCGAGACGACCATCGCCATGGGCCGGGGCCTGGGTCTGCGCGTCGTCGCCGAGGGCGTGGAAACCGAGGCACAGCACCGTTTCCTCAAAGAGCACGGCTGTCACGTCTTCCAGGGCTACCTCTTCGGTCGCCCGGTGCCGCAGACGGAGTTCATGTCCTTTGTCCTGCAGCCGGCCGCCGATGAAAGCGGGACGGCGGCGCTGATCGACGGTTGAAGAAACTTAGCGGCCGACGCCACCCAAGGCATGCGTGTTGGCGCACATTTGTTCCGGCCAATCTCTCGCCTATACTGCGGAGCATGCAAATACAAGTGCGGATGCAAACGATACCAACCTGGCTGGCCTGCGGGCTGCTGCTGCTTCTGGCCGCGTGCGGCAGCGTGCCGCCGGCGCAACGCTCGTCGGCCGATTTGCCGCCGCGCGCCGAGTACAGCGAAACCGGGCACGAAGTGACGCTGTTCGCGCTCGGGCTGATCGACACCGGCTACCGCTTCGGCGGCAAGAACCCGGAAGCCGGGCTCGACTGCAGCGGCATGGTTTCCTACATCTACAACCGCGCGGCTGGACTGAAGGTCGCCGGCAGCGCCGCCGACATCGCCCGCAAGGGGCGTCCGATCGACCGCCGCCAGCTGCGCCCCGGCGACCTCGTCTTCTTCAACACGCGCAACGCCCCGTACTCGCACGTCGGGCTCTACATCGGCGACGAGCGCTTCATCCACGCCCCGTCGACCAACGGCCGCGTGCGCATCGACCAGCTGAACGCTCGCTACTACGCGCAGCGTTTCGAAGCCGCGCGCTCGTACTTCGACTGACGTTTCGGCGCGCCGCCGGCTGTTTCGCCGCGCATCCCCAATACCGCTCGCCCTGAGCGCGTCCAAGGGCGTAATGCCCTCAGTGCACTTGTTCAT
>JAGNOM010000427.1 GCA_017990155.1 Propionivibrio sp.
CCTCGTGTGTCGGCGCCGGTGCGGCCTTTGCTGCCGCGCTGGCCTTGCGCGCGGCCTGTTCGGCTTCGTCGAACGCGGCGACTTCCCAGCGCTGGTAGGCGGTGAGCTTCTCCTTGGGGATGAAGCCAGTCATGGTTGCTGCACGCTCAGATCATTTCCTCGCCACCCGCGCCGCCGAGCACGATCTGGCCCTCGTCGGCCAGGCGGCGGACGATCTTGAGGATTTCCTTCTGTTCGTTCTCGACTTCGGAAAGACGGACCGGACCGCGCGACTCGAGATCCTCGCGCAGCATTTCGGCGGCGCGTTGCGACATGTTCTTGAAGATCTTCTCGCGCAGCGGTTCGGAAGCGCCCTTCATCGCCAGAATCAGCGAATCGGACTGGATTTCGCGCAGCAGCAGCTGGATTCCGCGGTCGTCGAGATCGAGCAGATTCTCGAAGACGAACATTTCGTCGAGGATTTTTTGCGCGAGGTCAGGATCGTATTCGCGGATCGAATCGATCACCGTCGTCTCGTTGGCGGTGCCCATGAAATTCAGGATTTCGGCGACCGAGCGCACGCCGCCCATCGCCGATTTCTTGATGTTGGCCGAACCCGAGAGCAGGCGCAGCATGACGTCGTTCAGCTCCTTCAGCGCTTCCGGCTGGATGCCTTCCAGCGTCGCGATGCGCAGCACCACATCGTTGCGCAGACGCTCGGTGAAGTGGTTGAGGATGTCGCTGGCATGATCCTGTTCCAGATGCACGAGGATCGTGGCGATGATCTGCGGGTGCTCGTTACGGATCAGATCGGCGACGGTCGGCGCGTCCATCCACTTGAGGCCTTCGATGCCGTTGGTGTCCCCGCCTTGCAGAATGCGCGAGATGAGATTCGCCGCCTTGTCGTCGCCCAGCGCCTTGGTCAGCACCGAGCGGACGTAGGCATCGGTATCGACGTGGACGGCGGCGGACTCGGTCGCCGTCTTGTGAAAGTCGGCCAGTACTTCTTCGAGTTTGGTGCGTGGCACCGTCTTGAGCGCCGCCATCGCGTGGCCGAGCTTCTGCACCTCTTTCGGTCCAAGATGCTTGAGAACTTCGGAGGCGTAATCCTCGCCGAGCGCGATCAGGAGGATCGCACTCTTCTCGACGCCGTCATCAGCTGGCATTTGAGCTCGTCCAGTCCTTGATGATATTGGCTACGACTTTCGGGTCCTGCTGCGCCAGATCGCGCGCGTGGCCGAGCTTCTGCTCGAGCGCGACGGCCGCCGTGGGCTTTTCGTTTTCATCGTCGGAAACAATGTTGACGTTACCGCCGAGCGTGACACCGGCGGGCTTGGGCGGTGGTGTCATCATCGTCCTGATCAGCGGCATGATGACCTTGAACAGCAGGTAGGCGCCGATTGCCGCGATCGCCGCGTATTTGAAGAGTTCCTTGGCCAGCGCCAGCATGTCCGGGTCTTTCCAGAGCGCAAGTTCCGAATCGGTCTTCTCACTCACGGTAAACGGCGCATTGGCGACAGAAACCGTATCGCCGCGATCCTGGTTGAAACCCATGGCCTCTTTCACCAGATCGTTGATCTGCTTGAGTTCGGCGTCGGCCAGCGGCTTGGCGACGCCTTTTGCGTCCTTGCGGTGATTCAGTACGACGGCGGCCGAAAGCCGCTTGATCGATCCGATCGCCTGTTTGGTGTGGCGGATGGTCTTGTCAACTTCGTAGTTGATCGTCGAATCCTTGCGCGTGCTGATCGGCTGCGCGACGCTGTTGATCGGCGCCTGGACGCCGGCCGCGTCCAGTTGTCCGGGGAGCGGTTGCCCAGTCGTCGCCCCAGCGGCCGGCGCCGGCGGTACGGCCGGTTGCGTCAGCGGTGCAGTGGCGGGAACCGGCGGCTGATTCGACAAGGCCCCCGGAACACCGAGTGCGGATGGCGTGGTGCTCGCCGATTCGCTCGTCTGCTGGCTGCGAATACTGATATCCGGCGGCGTCGTGTTCGGCCGGTGCGTCTCGGCCGTCTGCTCGCTTTGCGAGAAGTCGACATCGGCGGCGACCTGGACGTGCACATTGGCGCTGCCGACAATCGGCGAAAGAATGTCCTGGATGCGCTTGATTGCGCTGGCTTCGAGTTCCTGAACGTAGGTGATCTGCGTCGGATCAAGGCCGGCTTCCATCAGCTTGCTCTTGAGCTGCGAGAGCATCGCGCCGCTCTGGTCGATGATCGTGACGCTCGCGACGGCGAGGCTGGGAACGCTGGCAGCAACCAGATTCTGGATGCCGGCAATCTGCGAAGGTTCGAGCGAACGCCCGGGGTACAGATTGAGCAGCACCGAGGCCGACGGTTTTAGTTCCTCGCGCACGAAGACGGTCGGCTTGGGAATTGCCAGATGCACGCGGGCGACCTGAACGGCGCCGATCGCCTGGATGGTTCGCGCCAGCTCTCCTTCAAGTCCGCGTTGATAATTCACCTGTTCGGCAAACTGGCTGATCCCGAACTTCTGGTTTTCCATCAACTCGAAACCGACGCCGCCACCCTTGGGCAGCCCTTGCGTTGCAAGGCGCAAGCGCGCTTCATGAACGCTGGCGCTGGGCACCAGGATGGCGCTGCCACTTTCACTGAATCGGTACGGAACGTTCATCTGCTCAAGCGCGGCGATGATTGCACCGCCGTCACGCTCTGAGATGTTCGAGAAG
>JAGNOM010000115.1 GCA_017990155.1 Propionivibrio sp.
CCTTCGTCGATGGCGGCGGCGATAGTCCATCGCCCTTCGCCGGAATCAGAGACGCGACCGCCGAAGCTCTCAAGGTCAGGGTTCTCATGGAGCGACTTGGCCGTCAGGTCGAGCAGCCATGATCCGACAACGCTGCCTCGACGCCAGAGTTCCGTAATTCCCGGTAGATCCAGGTCGTACTGGTAATACTCCGGGTGACTCAGCGGCGACGTTTCAGCATCCGCGTCACGCGAGCGCTTCCCGGTATCGGCATTGCGCAGAATATTCAGTCCCTCGGCGTAAGCCGCCATGAGACCGTATTCGATGCCGTTATGAACCATTTTCACAAAGTGACCCGCGCCGGAGGGGCCGCAATGAAGATAGCCGTGTTCCGCAGGTCCCGGTACACCTGTCTTTCCTGACGTACGCGGCGCGGCGTCGACGCCGGGCGCGATGCTTCGGAAGATCGGCTCCAAATGCTTGACGACCGCTTTCTCTCCGCCAATCATCAGGCAGTAGCCGCGTTCCAAACCGAAGACACCGCCGCTGGTGCCGCAATCGACGAAGTGAATGCCTTTTTGGCCAAGCAGCACCGATCGCTGGAGATCATCGCGGTAATAACTGTTGCCGCCATCGATAAGGATGTCTCCATCCTCCATGCAATCGGCCAGCTTTTCGACAAGGTGGCCGACCACGCTGACGGGAACCATCAGCCAGACGACGCGTGGTTTGGCCAGTTTTGAGACCAAATCTTCAATTGAACTGGAACCCGAAACGCCTTGGCCTTCGCTCTTCCTTACGGTGTCAGCGTTCATGTCGTAAACAACACAGGCGTGACCATCATTGGCCAGGCGTCGAGCCAGACTGGCGCCCATGCGCCCCAAGCCAATCATGCCCACTTGCATCCTGATGCTCCTTCACGCTGGTTTGTCCTACGTCGAATCCGCCCGACTCTGAAATTTCATGCGCGACTATTTGATACGCCAAGAGTTTACGGTTCTTCTGCATTGCCATCGAGCGAACGTACGTTGAGGCGTCATTTGGTTTGCGGACCCCGCGTACGTTCAATTTCTCAGGCTGGCTCAGCCGCCAAACAACTTGTTGGCCGTCTCCGCGATCAGCTTGCCCTGGTAGCGTGCGCCGTCCAGTTCAATGGCGCTGGGCTGGCGTTGTCCTTGGCCGCCGGCAATGGTGGTGGCGCCATAAGGGCTGCCGCCAACGATTTCATCGAGGGTCATTTGTCCCTGGAAGCTGTAGGGCAGTCCCACAATGAGCATGCCGAAGTGCATCAGGTTGGTGATCACTGAAAATAGCGTCACTTCCTGACCGCCATGCTGAGTCGCGGTCGAGGTAAACGCGCCACCGACTTTACCGTTCAGCGCACCCCGTGCCCACAGGCCACCGGCCTGATCCAGGAAGCTCGCCATTTGCGCCGGCATGCGACCAAAGCGGGTCGGTGTTCCGACGATGATCGCATCGTATTCGGGCAGTTCAGCGACCGTCGCGACGGGCGCTGCCTGATCGAGTTTGAAATAGGCACCCTTGGCGATGTCTTCCGGAACGGTTTCCGGCACGCGCTTGATGTCCACGGAAGCCCCCGCAGAACGGGCGCCTTCGGCGACGGCCTGCGCCATCGTTTCAATATGACCGTAACTTGAGTAGTAGAGGACAAGAACTTTGGACATAGGAACTCCTTTGAGGATTGCGCCTGTTGAGTCGCCGGCCACATCGCGAAAATTAACGTCCCGGATTGTCAGTTCGCTCAGGGGTGCACCGCGATCGAACCTCTACCGATCCTTGCAGGGTAGTCGACGACGGTGCTTTCTTCCTCGTTTCGGCAAACGTCAGCGCTTCAATCCGCTGCGACCTCTGGCGTTGATTGCCCCAGGCGCCCGCACCGATAGTCACTCAGCGCCTGATAGATTTCCTTCTGCGTGTTCATCACCAACGCACCGTATTGTGCGATCGGCTCATTGAGCGGTCGTCCGGCAAGCAACAGAATTCTCGCATCACCGGCGGCCTCGATGACGACGCCATCCGCTCCGGGATCGTTCGTGAGAATGCCCATGTGCTTCTCCGGGACTTCGTGACCAGCGATCGTCACGCGGCCTCGATAGCAGAAGACAAAAGCGTTGTGGTCCTTGGGTAATGCCTGCTCAAAGCGGGATCCGGCGTGCAACTGCAAATCCAGGACGAGCGGGGCTGTCGCTTCCCGCGTGATGGCCCCTTTGACGCCGTGACTCTCGCCGGCGATGACGGTCACCTCCACGCTGGTGGAATCAGTAAAGCGAACCAGCGCCTCGGCCGCAAAATCGCGAGATTCGGAAGCTGTCTTCTTGTCGTGCCCGGGCAGGTTGAGCCAGAACTGGACGCCTTCCATCTCGCCTTGTTCCTGCTGCGGGACTTCGGTGTGAATCACGCCGCAGCCGGCCGTCAGCCATTGCACACCGCCCGACTCCAGGATGCTCTGGCGTCCGGTGTGATCACGGAAGCGCATTCGCCCCGCGATCATGTAGGTCACAATTTCGTGTCCGCAGTGCGGGTGATCAGCAACGTCCGCGCGGCAGTCATCCTGCGCGTTCCGGCCAAAGGCATCAAACATCAGGAATGGGTCAAGCCGGCGTTGCATGCATTGCGTCAGTACCCGTTTGAGCTCGACACCCGCATCGCTGCACGAACACCGCCCGGAAATCAGCTTCTCAATACTGCGCGTCTGGCTGACAGGGACGTGTTGAAGGGACACAGTCATGATGGTGTTCAAAGGTAATACTGCCGGTCAGAAAAGGCGCCCTTGGGAGTTACCCGGTGAGGGGTAACTCCCAAGGGCATTCACTCAGGAGTTCTTAGGATAGCTGTTCGGAAAGAACTCGTTAAGCTTCTTCGTCGTGCTGCCTTGGGTGACCACGAGATCGCCGGTACGCTTGGCTTCAGCCAGTTCGGCGAGAACCTGTTCGCGGGTCAAGCTTGAATTGGCAACCTTGGACGGATAGTCGTTCGGATAGAACTCGTTCAGCTTCTTGGTCGTGCTGCCTTGCGTGACCACGATCTCACCAGTGCGCCTGGCTTCAGCCAGCTCAGCCAGAACCTGTTCGCGGGTCAGGCCAGGTGCTGTGGCCTTGGCCGGGTAGAGGTTGGGATGGAGTTCGTTGAGCATTTTGCCGGTGCGACCATCCATGATGTCACCGGTGCGCTGCGCTTCGGCCAGTTCGGCGAGCACTTGAGCGCGCGTCACCGGGGTGGCGGGTTCTGCCGCGAAAGCGCTACCGGCGGACAGAGCGGCCAATGAGAGAGCGATGCTGGAGATGAGTTTGCTGTTCATGATGATCTTCCTTGTTCAGAGGGTTCAGTTAAAAAGTGATTGGGCAAGCGAAGAAGGCCGGAGGGTCTGACTTCGCTACGTTGAGGCGTTGTGTTGTTTACGTCTCAGCGATGGACGAACTTTATTGTTGTTCCGATCTCGCCGGAAGCCCTCAAGACGGATAACATCGTCTCACCTATGGAACAATTGAATCCCAACGATCTGTTGATCTACGCCCGGGTTGCCGAAGCGGGTAGCTTCAGCCGCGCCGCCGAACGACTCGGTTTGCCCAAGTCGACCGTCTCACGTCGCATCGCACACCTTGAGGAGTTGCTCGGGGAGCGGCTAATGGTGCGTTCGACCCGGCGTTCGACCTTCACCGAGTTCGGCCTGCAATTGCTTGAACATGCGCGACTGGTCGCCGATGAAGTGGATTCCGTCACGGCCTTGAGTGAGCATCGGCAGGTGCAACCGACGGGCCGTCTGCGCGTCTCGATGCCAGGCGAGGTCGCCGTTCTACTCCTTCAGGACATGCTGGCCGCGTTTTTGGCAATGCACCCGGCCGTTTCACTGGAGCTTGACCTGTCTGCGCGGCGAGTGGACTTGCTGGCCGAGGGTTTCGATATCGCGTTGCGCTTCGGAGAACTGGCCGACGATGCCCTGCTCGCCGCGCGCCGTCTGGCTGAGATAGCCAATGGTCTTTACGCGGCCCCCTCGTATTTGAGCGAATACGGCGAGCCCGTCTCGCCCGATGACTTGAAGGCGCACAAGGCCGTGCTCATGCTGGGGCGCAACTATGAGCCCCTCGAGTGGACGCTGCTCAAGGGGGAACAGCGTTGGCAGGGGGCGCCGCCCTCAAATCTCTCCGCGAACTCGCCGGCGCTTCTGGTGCGCATGGCGGTCGATGGTTCCGGCATCGTCGCTGCACCGGATCGATTTGCCCAACCGTTGATTCGCGCCGGCGAACTTCGGCGTGTCCTGCCGGACTGGAGCGTGCCATCGACCACGGCCTGGGCGGTGTTTGTCGGGCGTCGCCTCATGCCGAGCAAAACCCGTGCATTCATCGATATGTTGCATTACGCGTTGAACGACGAGACCAATGGTCCGTGAGGCGGGTCGAAAACCGAACTGGACTTGCACCGGTCGAATTGGTCGTAGTGATACCTGCACTGGCCAACGTCATTCAAGGGAGATGCAGCATTCGCACTCGCCTTACCGCTCTGATTTCTGTCGCCTCGTTACTGATGGGTGACTCGGCGTATGCTCAGAGCAACATCCTGGAAATCAGCTATGTGGCCACAGAGCACAGTGAGCAAATCGAAAATGAGGTGAGCGTTGATTTGCCGGTTGCTCCGAACCGAAAATAGGGTGTGCTCATCGACTACGAACATTACCCACGCTTCATTTCCAGCTGAATGAACGAAGGTCCTGTTAAGGATCCATTGGCCGACGTTCGCTCTGACGGCTTTTTCTGCGGCAGAATGACTGTTGCTGGCCGAAAGGCCAGTTCAGAAGCAGCGGAGCCGACTGGGTAACGAGCCCACCGCGAAGAATGAGCAGGGCGGCTTTGCCGCCCTGCTGCCCTGCTGCCCTGCTCTTCTTCGCACCCCAGAATCAAGCCAGCCCGTGTTTCACCTTGCTCTCCTGCTCCTGGATCTTGAATAGCCCGAAGCGCGGCAGGAACTTGTCCCAATCGATGATGTGGCTGTCGATCTCCGGGCCGTCGATGCAGGCGTGCTTGCGCACCATCTTGCCTTCGATGTTGACCGGCACCATGCACGCGCCGCACATGCCGGTGGCGTCGACCATGATCGAGTTGAGGCTGGCGACGGTTTTCACACCGTAGGGCTTGGTCAGGTCGCTGACGGCGCGCATCATCAGTGGCGGGCCGATGGTGACGACTTCGGCGATGTCGCGGCCCTTGCTCGTCTTGCCGTTCTTGAGCATTTCCTCGAGCGGCGTGGTGACGAAGCCGTGCAGGCCGAAGCTGCCGTCGTTGCTGCAATAGATGAGATCGAGCTGGTCGCCGAACTCGGCCTTGAGCTCACCGAGACGTTCGTCCTCGCCGACCCAGAACAACAGGTTGGCATTGCGGAAGCCGGAGATCAGCGTGACGTGGTTACCGAGCTTGAGATGCTCGCGCGCGATCGGGTAAACCGGCGGCAGACCGACACCGCCAGCGGTGAACACCACGGTCTTGTTGCCCTCGTAGCAGTGCAGTTCGCTCGGCTGGCCGAGCGGCCCGGCGATGCCGGTGAAGGCTTCGCCGATCTGCATCTTGTTGATGTTGAGGCTGCTCGTCCCCATGCCCTGAACGACTAGACAGATAGTCCCCGCCTTGGCATCCCAGTCGGCAAGCGTCAGCGGAATCAGCTCGCCATCCGGCCAGGCGAGCACGCGCACGAACTGGCCGGCGCGCGCCGACTTGGCGATCATCGGCGCCTTGACGATGAACTCGACGATGCCGCCGGCGAGCTCGATCTTGTCGACGATCGTCTGTGGTGTCGCACCCAGATCGGTGTAGGCCTTCGCGTTTTCAACCATACCTGCGATCTGCTCGGACGACAGGTCGATTTCGCCGACAATCTCGCGCGCCGCCGCCTGGCCGTCACTGGCGGCGCGGATCGCCGTCGAACCGCCACGTGCCGCGTCGCCGCCCGAGTAGATGCCGTCGAGCGAGGTCTGCATCGAGCCTTTGGTCGCAAGGTCGATGGTGCCCCACTTGGTCGTCTTGAGGCTTGGCTCCGAGTCCTTGATGATCGGGTTCGGGTCGTTGCCGAGCGCCATGATGACGAGGTCGGCCTTCATCAGCGCCTTCTCGCCGGTCGCCACCGGGCTGCGGCGACCCGACGCGTCGGGCGCGCCGAGCGCCATCACTTCGAGCATCGCGCCCGTCACAAAGTGCGTCTTGTCGTCGCCGACGAATTCGCACGGCGAGCGCAGCACCTTGAGCGCGATGCCTTCTTCCAGTGCGTGGTGCAGTTCCTCGACGCGCGCCGGCATTTCGCTCTGCGTGCGGCGATAGACGATGGTGACGTTACCGCCGAGACGACGCGCGGTACGCGCCGCGTCCATCGCGGTATTGCCGCCGCCGATGATGAGGACTTCCTTGTCTTTCGTCGCGGGCAACGGCGTCTCATAGTCGGCGCGCAGCCCCTGCATGAGATTCACGCGGGTCAGGAATTCGTTGGCCGACATCACGTTGAGCAGATGCTCGCCCGGCACGTTCATGAAGCGCGGCAAACCGGCGCCGGTGCCGACGAAGACCTTCCAGAAGCCGGCTGCGCGGAGGTCCTGTAACGTCGCCGTCTTGCCGACGACGAAGTTCTGCACGAACTTGCCGCCAAGCAGCTTGATCTTGGCGACCACATCGTCGATCAGCGCGTTGGGCAGACGGAACTCGGGGATGCCGTAGCGCAGTACCCCGCCGAGCGCGTGGAAGGCCTCGAAGACCGTCACCGGAAAACCTTCGGCGGCGAGCAGGTAGGCGTTGATCAGTCCAGCCGGACCGGAACCGACGATAGCGATCGGCGGCTTGGCGGCGCGCTCCCAAGGGTCAGGAATGCCGGCAAAGCGTTCGACCACGCCATCCGGATTGACGACCTTCTCGCGTTGCGGCAGGAACCATTCGAGCTGACCGATTTCGATCGGCTGCTTGGTGTGTGCGCAAACGCCCTGGCATTGCAGTTCCTGCGGACAGACGCGGCCGGTGACGTTGGGCAGCGGGTTGCAGCTTTCGATCAGCTCCATCGCCTCGCGGAAGCGGCCGGTGCCCATCAGCTCCAGCACCTTCGGAATATGGATCTTGACCGGGCAGCCGCCCTTCGGATCGGCCTTGCCGGCGACGTGCAGGCCGATTTCGCAGGGGCGCTCTTCACACTGCTTGTCGCGCAGCACTTCGAGCCAGACGATGAGATCGACTTCGCGCGCGCTGTAACCGAGGTTCATGTAACCGAGGTAACCCTGATTGACGAGTTCGAAGTCCTTTGAACGCGCTTCCGGCGAGCGGATGTAAGGCGGGATGAAGCTCTCCGCCGGCCAGCCTTCCGACAGCCCCTTGAACATCGGGTAACGATCCGAGAGATGCAGATCGATCGCCCGGACGAACTTGCGTTTCAGACCCAGCGGCACGTTCCAGACAAAGCGCATCAGCACCTTGCTCGTGTCGTCGTCGCGCAGCAGCAGGTTCCAGAACGTCTTCGTAAACTCGGCGCTCAGTTCCGGCTGCTTGAATTCCCAGACGATGGCATTGGTCCCATCGGCGATGAACATGTCGCGAAAAGCATGCGGCTCGGCCAGCAGACGGCGCTGCAAGAGCGCCATCTGATTGTGGAAGGCCTCGACCGCTTCGGACTGTTCCAGCGCCTCGATCTGTGACTGCGTGCTCTCCAGCGTCTTGCTGGCGTTGAGGTAGCGGTACAGATCGTCTGGGCTTGACGGGTTGGAGGGAGTACCAGTAGTCATCGAATGATCTCCGCATCGCAGTTGGCCGAAACGCGCTTGACGCGCGCCCGCAGCTCGGGCGTCGGCTTCACGCGGTCAAGGATGCCGGGAATCAGCCGACCGACTTCGCGGCTTTCACCATCAACGACGATCCGCGTCTTCTCGAACAGCTCCGACAAGTCCTGGTAACACGTCTTGCAGTTGGTGCATTTCACCTGATCAGCCTCGTCGTAGATGACCAGCGCGTCGCTTGCCGCCGCCGTTGCAACACTCGGCGCGCTCGCGGCGGGCGCTGCTCCCGAAACCGGCATGATCGGAATCGTCACGCCGTTGCC
>JAGNOM010000428.1 GCA_017990155.1 Propionivibrio sp.
ACCTGATCCGGCGGCGTTTCCGGACAGATGATCAGGAACTCTTCGCCGCCCCAGCGATAGACGGCATCGACCTGGCGCGCCGTCGCCCGAATCAGGTTCGCGAATTCGACCAGCACCTGGTCGCCGATCAGATGGCCGAATTCGTCATTGACGCTCTTGAAATGATCGAGATCGAGCAGCACGACCGACAGCGGCCGTCCGTAGCGCTGCGCGCGCTCAAGGTCCAAAGGAAACGACGCCGACAGCCCGGTACGGTTGAAGAGGCCGGTCAGCGCATCGGTCACCGACAACTGCTGCAGCCGCCGGTTGAGCGCTTTCAAACGGCGCATCCAGACCAGGCTGGTGACGATCACCGCGATCAGCACCACGCCCAACCAGATCGCCGGGGTGTAGTCGATCTGCACGTCGGTGATCATCTTGATCTCGACGTGGCGGTTGATGATCTGTTCGCGCTCGGCACGGGTAATCGTCGCGATCCCGCCATTGAGCTGATCGCGCAGCGCCGGGAGCGACTTCAGCACACCCATGCGCAGCACGTTCTCATAGCCCGGCACCTCGCTCGCAATCTTGAGGTTGAACCAGCCCTTCTCCTTGATGTTCTGGCCGGCAACGATCCGTGAACGCAGGGTCATGTCCGCCTTGCGGTTGGAGACCATGCCGAAGGCTTCATATTCGGAGTCGGTACCGATCAGCTTGAGATTGGGGAAATCCTTGCGCACACGCTCATAAACGGCGCTCTCTTTCGGAATGGCGATCGATCGGCCTTTCAGCGACGCGAGGTCGCCGAACGGCGGCGCATCCTCGCGCACGATCAGCACGTTCGGATCGACGAGCAGCGGCTCGGTGAAGATCAGCCATTGGTCGCGCTCCGGCGACTGATTGAGAAAACTCGCCAGCTGGCACTTTCCGGCTTTTGACGCGGCGACCGACTCTTCCCAGGTTTTGGTCGGATAGAGCGCGACCTGAAGCTGCGCGCGCGAGGTCGCCAGCGCGATCAGGTCGGCTGCAATGCCGACATGCGAACCACGCTCGTCGATGGTCTCGAACGGCCACCAGTCGGGATCGACACACATGAACACCGCGGATTGCTTGTCTGTCCGCCCCTCCGCATCCATGACCGCTTCGTCAGCATGCGCTGCGACAAGCGGTAGAAAGACGCAGGCGAGGCATGCGATGCACGCGACAAGTGTGAGCTTTAGCCGCAACACTCCGGCGATTCTGGTCAAGATACTGTTCCTCAAGATAAGGCAGCTCGGCGCCCCATTCCACCGAAAGGCTGTCGCTGGAATGCTACCAGCCTTTCGGCTTGCCGGTTTCGCACCCGACGGGAGCCCAGGCGCAACGTTTCTTAAGAATCGGTAAACGTTTTTCCCCTACACTTATCGCCCACCCATTTCACGGATGTCGGCCGTTCCATGTTCGAAACAAGAACTCGCTCCACGCTCAGCTCGCGTCTCTGGTCGAAGCTGAATCTGTTCGGTGCCTACGCGCCGCTGGCCATGCTTTTCCTTATCGGCTTGCCGATGCTTTCGCTCTCGCGCATCGGTCTCATGTTGTGGCAGTCGGGGCGTGTAGCCGCTACCGGGATCTGGCCGGAAATGCTGCTCCAGGGCGTTCGCGTCGATATCATCCAGCTGAGCCTGCTCAGCCTGCCGCTGTTGCTACTCGCTCCGCTTCTGGCGACCGGGCTCACCTGGCGTTTCTGGCGACGGCTGAGCGCCTTCTGGATCATCCTGTCGATCGCCCTGCTGGCCTTGCTTGAAGTCTCATCGCCGGCCTTCATCACCGAGTACGACTCGCGCCCCAACCGCTTGTTCGTCGAGTATCTGAAGTATCCCGGCGAAGTCTTCCCGATGCTGTGGAACGGCTTCCGGCTGCACCTCGTCGGCGGCTCGCTGCTCACCGCCCTCGCCCTCTGGGGCATGGCGCGGCTGACGCGTCCGTGGCTGGAGCGCGAGCGCTCGTGGTCGAACATCAAGCTGTGGGTCACGTGGCCGGTGGTCGTCTTCGTCGCGCTGTTCGCCATCCGCTCCAGCGTCGATCACCGTCCGGCCAACCCGGCCCTGTTCGCGCTGACCGGCGATCCGATGGTGAATACCCTGATCCTCAACTCAGCCTGGTCGGTCACCCACGCCATCTACGGCATGAAGCACGAAGCCCGTTCCAGCGAAATCTACGGCACGATGAAAGAGGACGAAATCCTCAAGCAGATTGGCGCGACCCGCGAACTCCTGCAGGACGCCCGCCCGCTACTCGGCGACAAGGACATCCCGACGTTGACCGAACAGAAGGCGACTGTTCGGCGCGAACGCCCGCTTAATCTGGTGATCATTCTCGAAGAGAGCCTCGGCGCGACCTTCGTCGAATCGCTGGGCGGTGTTCCCGTGACCCCGGAAATCGAGAAGCTGAAGGAACAGGGTTGGTGGTTCGAGCAGCTCTACGCCACCGGCACGCGCTCGGTGCGCGGTATCGAAGCGGTCGTCACCGGCTTCCCGCCGACCCCGGCGCAGGCCGTCGTCAAGCTGTCGCTGGCGCAGCGCAACTTCTCGACACTGGCGCAGATTCTCGGCAAGCAAGGCTACGAGTCGGAGTTCATCTACGGCGGCGAATCGCATTTCGACAACATGCGCGGTTTCTTCATGGCCAACGG
>JAGNOM010000116.1 GCA_017990155.1 Propionivibrio sp.
GTGCAAGCCGGTTTCGAAGTCGACGAGGCCGAGAACGGCGAAGTGGCGCTGTGCCGGATCGAGGACGCCATGCGAAAAATGGACGGCGTGGCCGGTTACGACCTGGTGCTGATGGATGTGCGCATGCCTGTGCTCGATGGCCTGGAAGCGACGCGCGCGATTCGCGGATTGCCTCACTGTGCCGATTTGCCGATCGTCGCGTTGACCGGCAATGCCGAAGATCGCGGTGCTTGCCTGGAAGCCGGGATGAGCGACTATCTCGACAAGCCGGTCGAGCCGCGACGGTTGATGGAGGTTGCGATGCGCTGGACGAAGTTGGCGGCCCAAGCGTAGCCAATGGTGCCTTGGCTGCGCGATTCTCCGAATTCAGGGTTTCGGCGTGTCGTCGAGATTCCTGCGGAATTCCTCGAGCCGTCCTTCGTAGTCGGCCGCGTCGCCGTAGTCCAGGAAACGGTTGTAGCGCGCGTGCGAACCGAGGATGCGCCGGGCGTGCTTGATCGGGCAAAAATACTCCTCGGTCTTGCCGATGATCGCACTCACGTAGGACACGAGTCCACTGGCGTACGCGCAATAAGTGCAGTGGAATTTTTCGATGAAGTTCAGGTACTCCAGCTGCTGTCGGTCGAAGACGATGAAATCTCCGCGGCGCAGCCTGGTGATTCGGTAGATCGGGAAACAGGTCGCCTGATAGAAGCTGACGAAGACGTCGAGGATGACGAGCGGCACGATCATGCTGTAGATGATCGGCCCGGTGATCAGGTTCGCCGGGCGATTGGTGACAAGCCAGCGAAAGAATCCCGTCTTGAGTCGGCCGTGCGCTTCCCTGACCGCCTGTTCGAACTCGACGCGCTTGCCCCTGATCTTGAACAGCGCGCTGCTCTCCTGATCGCGAAGCGCGATGGCAAGGTCTTCCTCAAGTGCGGCGATCTCGTCCAGTAAATGCCTGATTCGACTGTCCATTGCGTCCTCCGTTGGCGTAATGCAGGGGGCTGCTCGGGCATCGGTTCGTCGGACTGCCCCGGCTGAAGGCGAGAGCGGTGCGGGAGGCTGTGGGTGCCTGTGCATCATGCGCGCTTTTGCCTTTGCGGTGTTCGATCTCGTGCTCTATGCTCTATGGGTCACGCCGGTTCCTGGGAAACGCGAGTCGAAAATGAACAGGAAGGCAACCGTCTTCATAGTCGATGATGATCCGGCCATCCGCGATCAGCTGGCGGCTTTGCTCGGGCTGGCGGATGTGGAAATCGAATGCTGCGCCAGCGGCGAGGACTTTCTCGAAAGATGTGCTTGGCCGCCGCGCAGTTGTGCCGTCGTCGATGTTGACTCGCCTGGAATCGATGGGCTGCAACTGCGGGCCGAACTATCCCGGCGCGGAATCCCTCTGCCGATCATCTTTCTCACCGGTCACGGCGATATCCCGATGAGCGTTCGTGCCATCAAGGCCGGTGCCTTCGACTTCATTGCCAAGCCGGTTGCAGCGTCCGAACTCGTCGCGAGCGTGCGGGCGGCACTCGATGAGAGTGAACGGCTTAACCGGCGGATCGACCGGCTGCACAACGCCAGCGCGCAACTGGGCAGCCTGACGGAGCGCGAACGCGACGTGTTGCGACTGGCGGTGCAGGGCCTTGCCAATAAAGTGATCGCGAGAAAACTCGGCATCAGCCATCGCACCGTCGAAATTCACCGGGCGCGCATCATGCACAAGACGGGCGCCGAAACCCTGCTCGACCTCGCGCGTCTCGTCGAAGACTGCCCCGGGTTCTGTGCTCGGCCGGAAGCCTAGCCGGCAATTGCATCGAAACGCGAGGATCGCCGCGTCATTCCGGCGAAAGCGAGCGAACGCTGCGCAGAGCCCGAAATGACCGATTCCGAAAAGTCCATGCGATTCGTCGTGGCTGACGGTTAGTCCACCAGTGCGTTGGCGATGTCCTCGGCCAGATGATCGACGGCCGCTTCGGTCGTTGACCACGAACACATGAACCGCGCGCCGCCGCCGATGAAGGTGTAGAAGTTCCAGCCGGCGGCCTTGACCCGCTGAATCGCCGCTTCCGGCAGGCTGACGAAAACGCCGTTGGCCTCGGTCGGCAACAGCATCTCGGCGCCAGCAATCGCCGCGACTTTCTCGGACAGGCGGTGCGCCATGGCGTTGGCGTGGCGGGCGTGCCGCAGCCAGTTGTCGTCCTTGAGCAGCGCCAGCCAAGGCGCCGAGAGGAAGCGCATCTTGGAGGCCAGTTGCCCCGCCTGCTTGCAGCGGTAGGAAAACTCTTCGCCCAGCTTGCGATCGAAAAAGATGATGGCTTCGCCGACCGGCAGCCCCAGTTTCGTACCGCCAAAACAGAGCACGTCGACGCCGGAGCGCCAGGTGATGTCGGCGGGCGAGCAATTGAGCGCGGCGACGGCGTTGGCAAAGCGTGCGCCGTCCATATGCACCTTGAGCCCGTGCGTCTGCGCCGTGCGCGCGATGCCGCTCACCTCGCCCTTGTGATACACCGTGCCGAGTTCGGTCGATTGCGTCAGCGTGACGACCTTCGGGCGCGGGTAGTGGATGTCGGTGCGGCGCGTGATCACTTCGAGTACGCCGGCCGAAGTGAGCTTGCCCTGGCGGTGAGGCGACAGCAACAGCTTCGATCCGCTGGAAAAAAACTCGGGCGCGCCGCATTCGTCGGTTTCGACGTGCGACGTGTCGGTGCAGATGACCGCCTGGTACGACTGGCAAAGCGAGGCGAGGGCGACGGAGTTGGCCGCCGTTCCGTTGAAGACGAAGAAAACTTCAGCGTCGGCTTCGAATAATTCGCGAAGCTGGTCGCAGACCTGATTGGTTGCGTCGTCGTTGCCGTAGGACGCCGCGTAGCCGCGGTTTGCCTCGTTGAAAGCGGCGAGCGCTTCCGGGCAAACGCCCGCGGCGTTGTCGCTGGCGAATTGCAGAAAGTAACCCGGGGTGCCCGAAATTTCAGTCGTCATGTCGTTATCCGTTCAGTCGTGCGAAGAATGATTCTGCGACCCGCGCGTGCTCACAAGATTCCATGGGTGCACGCGGGCGCCTGGTTCGCGTAGTAAAATCAATATAGCGAAATAAATTCTGTTTAAAGAACACAAATCCAATATAGCGAACATCATCCAATGGCGCAAGCACTCAACCCAATTACGCTTGGCGATGGCCCACCGGCGGTCGGCACGCGGCTGCAAGAGCTGCGCAAGGCCCAGGATCTGTCGCTTGACGATCTTTCCCGGCGCTCCGGCGTTTCGAAGTCGATGCTGTCTGAGGTCGAGCGGAACCGATCGAATCCGACCATCGCCGTACTCTGGCGCCTGGCGAGCGCGCTGGGAATCAGCCTGACCGACTTTCTCGCGGAAAAGGCGTCGGAGAGTTCGCCGCCGGCGCTGACGCTGGTTGCGGCACAGGCGACACCCGTCATCCGGAGCAACGACGGCAAGTGCGAATTGCGGATTCTCGGCCCGATCGCGCTCGCCGGAAAACTCGAGTGGTACGAGCTGACGATCGAAGCGGGGGGCGAACTGGCTTCCGATGCGCATGAAGAGGGCGCGAAAGAGCATCTGTCGGTCCAGAACGGCAGCCTGCTTGTTCAGGTGAGCGGCAACGGCCAACTGGTCCGGCGCGGCGAAACAGCACGTTACGCGGCTGACGTTCAGCATTCGATTACGAACACCGGGAAAACCGCCGCCAAAGCGATCCTCGTCGTCGAGTACTCGTCCGGCGTGTGAGCCGTCGCCGGAAACGCGGTTTCGCTGCTTGCGCAAAGCGTTATGGCTTTTCGCTGACCGCCACTTCCGCTTTGGGCTTCTTCACCTTTGGTTTCAGCTTGCTGGTTTTATCCTGCGCGCGCTGCATGCGCATCAGGCGATGGCTGATCTCGTCGGAGTCCATCCACAGATCGCTTCCCGTGAGAATGCGGCCGATCTCGGCTTCGGACAAGAACGGAATGCAGATGCGCGCCATGACCTTCTCGAACCATTTGCCGACGGCGATCACCTCGGCCTGCTGTTCGTTGCCCTTGCCGGCGAAGTAACCGGAATAGATGTGGAACATCAGCTGGCAGTTGTCGTGAACGATCAACTTGTCGCCAGCGAGGAAGATCAGCGCCGCCATCGAGTAGGCGCGCGCTTCGAGGATCGTCACCACGTGCGCCTCGGAGGCGATGATGTTGTTGATGATCTGCAGGCCGGTGTTGAAGTCGCCGCCGGAGGAATTGAGGTGCAGGTAGATCAGGTCGGTGTGGTTGGCGGTGCGCAGCGTGTGGAACATCTCGGTGTAGTGCTGCGGCTCGAGAATCTCGCCGCACAGGTAGTACGAAACCTGACGGATTGGCGATTGCTGCTCGTAGCGAATCAATCCCCGGAAAGGGGCGGCTTCGACGACGACTTCCTCATCAGGTTCACGGACGTTTGTGGTTTGGCGTTTCATGATGAACCCCTCCAGGAATAAGGCATTCCAAGGCTTTGCGGGCTGCGAGATCATTATGATCCCGGACGTGGCGGCAAGACAACAACGGCATGCGCGCGCGGCAAGTGCGGTCAGTATTGAGGATCGTAAATGTAACTGACGACCTATCTACCGTTCGTGGTGAGCTTGTCGAACCATGAACGGGCCCGAAGCGATGGCATCCCGCCCTTCGACAGGCTCAGGGCGAACGGTAGTAGAGAGGTGTCAGTCACTTACACGAAACTCAATAAACGTGATTCGTCAGGTACGTGGAGATGACGTGGAGCGCTCCGCCGATGACGCCGCGATCGTCGCCCAGTTGCGAGTAGGCGACCTTTACCTTCTTTTCGACGTGCGGCAGACCGATATGCCGGAGGCCTTCCTGGATCTGCTCCAGGAAATACGATCCGGCGCGGTTGTAGATTCCCTGAAGGACGATAAGCTCCGGATCGTTCACCATGATGATGTTGCCCAGCCCGACAACATACCAGCGGACAACATCGTCGATCAGTCGTCGGCACAGCGCGTCCCCAAGCGCGGCACCGTTGCAGATGTCTTCGACGGCGAGGGTGCCGTCCTTGCCGCCGAGGACGGACTCCGGATAAGTCGGTACAAGTTCCCGCGCCATTGCGACCAGCCGGCGTTCAGAGACCATGGCCTCAAAACAGCCGTTGTGGCCGCAGACGCAGGGGAAGCCGTCGCGCGGGGCTAGCGTCATGTGGCCGATTTCACCAGAGAGGCTTTGGCGGCCATGCAGGAGCTTTCCATCAAGGACGATGCCGCTGCCGAGGCCCTCGGGCAAGGCGTCGATGATGATGAAGTTCCGGCAGTTGCCGGCCAGCCCTTTTTCGCTCTCGGCAATCGCCTGATAGCGATTGGTGTTGTCGACAAAAACAGGCGCATCAAAGCCCGGCCCCAATCGGGCAAGCAACAGATCGACGACCGGCGCGTTGCGGCCCCAGTCGGGGTAGAAGAACGAGTGGATCGAGACGCCGGATTCCGGATCGACGAGACCGGTCAATACGAGGACGACGCCGAGCAATCTCTGCCCGGTCGAAGCCTTCTCGCGCATGGCGTTCTCAATGGTCGAGGCGAAGCGCTCGATCAGGCCGTCCAGTGATTTCTCGGCAATGACGGGGACGACCTCGCGCTGGGTGATTTCGGCACGGAGATTGGTCGTCGCCATCAGGATTTCATTGGGGGCGACGTGAATGGCGATGGTGTATCCGAACTCCGGGTTGAGGCAGTAAAGCTCGGGCTTCTTGCCTCCTTCATCGGTCGAGTCACCTTTTCCCGACATGCTGATCAGTCTGTCGGCCAGTAGCGCGTCGAAGATCTTCTTGACCGTCGTTTTGCTCAGTCGAATCCGTTCCGCGATGTCGGCGACGGTCATGTTTTCGCCACGACGCAGCAGTTCGAAAACGGCCCGTGAGTTGTTTTGCTTCAGATTCTTCGGTTTTCCGCCGACTTTCATGCTCGTCTGCCTGATCGTTTCGCTGAGTGCTCTCGGCGTGGATTCTATACGAATAGTTGTAGACAGCCTATAAAGCAAGTTAAGTTAGAAAACGTATTGACCTAACTAAATTGCATGGCTAACATCGTGAGTAGCGGTCGGGCCATGCATCGGCGATTCGGCGAGACGGCTGTCGACCACACGGTCATGAACTGATGGATGAGGAGAATCGGAATGGATCTGGAACTCAAAGGGAAGGTTGCACTGATTACGGGTGGCACGGTCGGGATTGGCCTCGCCGTGGCGCGCGGTCTGGCGAAAGAAGGCGTGCGTGTGGCCATCTGCGGGCGCGACGGCGAACGCGCGCAGCGCGAGGCCGCGAGCATCAAGGCGGATTTCGGCATTGACGCGTTGTGGATCGCGTCGGACGTATCCAAGCCCGGATCGGCCGAGCAATGCATGGCCGAAGTGACGGCGGCTTTCGGTGGCCTGGATATCCTGATCAACAATGCGGGGACGGGGTCCTCCGAGACGATCCTCGAAGCCACGGATGAAAAGTGGCAGTCGTACTGGGATCTGCACGTGATGGCTGCCGTGCGCTTCTCGCGGGCGGCTGCACCCCTGATGATCAAGCGCGGCGGTGGCGTGATCCTCGCGACCGCCTCGATCTGCGCCAAGCAACCGTTGTTCTACGAGCCGATCTACAACACGACCAAGGCCGCGCTGGTGATGTTCAACAAGTGCCTGGCCAACGAACTGATCCCGCACAACATCCGCGTGAATACGATCAACCCCGGTCTGATTCTGACACCCGACTGGAAAAAAACCGCCGCCGTCCTGGTCAAGGGGACTGAGACCACGGTCGATCAGTATCTGGACAACATCGCCAAGGAGAACACCCCGATCGGTCGCTTCGCCAGCCCGGAAGAACTGTCCGACTTCTACGTCTTCATGTGCTCGGCGCGATCTACGTATTGCGTGGGTTCGACCTACTACGTCGATGGCGGTTGGTTGAAGACGGTCGAATAGTCGAAGAGGCGAGGATCAAACAAAACGGCGCTCTGAATCGAGCGCCGTTTTGCATGGGGGATGACCGAATCGCTGTTCGGTCCCGGGCAGCCGCCTACTTGACGCTGTGCTCCTTGATCAGACCCTCGCGGTAAGCGTGCAGCAGCGCCTGCAGTTCGTCGATCTGCGACTGGATTTCCCGGCCGCGGTCGGTGTCGCGCACGCGCATGCGGAAGGGGTGCGAGTGGATGACTTCCATTTCCGAGTCGATATCAAGTTCCTCGGAAACCGCTTTCTGCGTTGATTCGAACGGCTGGTGCGCGGCGAGCAGCAGGCCGCGCGAGTTGGAGATCAGCGTGTAGCCGGCGATACCGGTCTGCTTCTGGTAGGCGCGCGAGAAGCCGCCGTCGATGACGATCAGCCGGCCGTTGGCCTTGATTGGGCGTTCGCCCTTGACCACCTTGACCGGCACGTGGCCGTTGATGATGCGGCCATTGTCCGGATCAAGGCCGAATTCCTTGAGGATCTTGCGCGCAGCGTCTTCGTTGTCGCGCAGCGTGTAGTAGGCGTTGCGCTTCTCGGCGTGCGTCGCCTTGTCGGCGATGAAGTAGCGCTCGAAGGTCGTCATCTTTTCCTTGCCGAAGAGCGGCGACATCGGCGCGCACCACAGGAACCACATGACGTCCATCCCGTACAGCTTCTGCTCCGGGTTGTCGGTCGCAAAGTACCCTTGCCGTGCTAGACGATCGACGCGGTCGAGGAAGGCCTTGCCGGTGAACGATTTGCCATCGACGTTGAAGGCGCGGAACTCGGTGTCGTCGTTCATCGCGATGCAGCCGTGGTAGAGCAGGTTGCCGTCGTGCGCAAGGTAGATGCTGCCGGCCGAGAACAGGTAGCGGACGTGCTGCTGAAGCTTCTTGCTGTTGGTGAAGGAAAGGACCAGCCGTTCCATGACCGCCTGCTCTTCCGTCGTCAGCGCGTCCGGATTCTTCGGGTCGATGGTTGGGAAGAAGGTGTCGAGCAGCGGGTATTCGGCGCCGTTCAGCGTGATCACGCCGCGTTCGTAGTCGATCTTGTCGAGCAGCAGGCGATCGTCCATCTGGTAGTGCGGCCGGCGCTTGATGAC